>NZ_JAQOWX010000014.1:0-28519 GCF_028462495.1 Paucibacter sp. XJ19-41 | reverse complement strand
TGCTCGATGTCGAGGACCTGTGGCGCCAGCTCGCCGGCGGCGAGCTGGCGGGTGGCCTGGACCTGATCGAGGGTTGATCAGCCCCAGCCCGGCGGGTTCGGGTGCAGCCGCGCCATCGCATAGCTGTCGACATAGCGGCCGGCACGCAGCGCGTAGGCGCGCTGGCGGCCCTCGATCTCGAAGCCGAAGCGCTGGTAGAGCTTCAGCGCGCGCTCGTTGTCGACATAGACGCCCAGCTCGATGCGCAAGACCTGGCCCCAGTTGTCGGCATAGTCGATCAGCGCGGCCATCAAGGCCTTGCCGACGCCGCGCCCCTGGGCCTGCGGGGCGACCGCCAGGCCCAGTTTCATCACATGGCGGCGGCGCAGCGCCGGACCGGCCGAGTGCAGGCCGGCGCTGCCGACGACCTCGCCGCCGATCACGGCCACCAGGGGCAGGTCGGTGCCACCGGGCGCCAGATTGTTCTTCAGCCGCTGCTCCCATTGCTCGGTCGAGGCGTAGGGCAGCTGCATCAGCCCCGGCAGCACCTCGGGGTGGCTCATCAGCTGGGCCATGGCGGCGGCGTCGGCGGTCTGGCTGCGTCGTATCGAGATGTCCATGATGTCGTCCTTGTGGGATGGGCAAGAAAAAAGCCCGCTGGGTCTCAGCGGGCTTGGGGGGATTCGGTGGGTTTCTAGCGTGGGGGCCTGCCGCTGTACCGGCCCCGGCGCGTATCGTCAAAGACGAAGCGATGCATCTGCTGGGAGCAGATGGCTAGGGTCAGGTGTTGAGGGCGGCAAGGGTGCGACATGGGCCCCAGTATGCGGGGCCTGGCGCGACAAGGTCAACTGGGGGCGCGTCGCATCGCGGCGACAATCAGGTCATGCCTCGCCTGTCCGCCATCGTCCCGCCCCGCCCCGTCATCGAAGCAGTAGCGCCACGCCCGCGCGGCCAGCCGCAGCCGGCGCTGCGTTATGCGCTGCGGGCCGGGCCCAGCGCGATCGACGGCCTGGGGGTGTTCGCCGAGGAGGCGATCCCGGCGCGCCGCAAGATTGGCGAGATGCGCGGCGAGTCGATCTCGGTGCGCGAGGCGCGCCGGCGTGCCAAGGGGCGCGAGCGCATCCATATCGTCGAGGTGTCGGAAACCCGCGCGGTCGATGCGACGGACTCTCCCGAGCCGATGCGCAATATCAACCATTGCTGCGCGCCCAATGCGGTGCTGCGCATCCGCCAGGGCCGGGTCGAGTTCTATGCGCTGCGCGATATCGAACCCGGCGAGGAGATCACCTGCCACTACGGCGACAGCCACCACGAAGGGCGGCTGCGCTGCCGCTGCGGCGCGCCGAACTGCAGCGGCAAGCTCTGAACTGAGCGGCGCCTGAATGGCTCAGTGCAGCGGTGCTTCCGGTGCCGGGTGCTGCAGCCAGAACAGGCGCAGGTCCTGCACCGAGAACAGCGCATCGTCGATCAGCACGTCCTGGTCCACCTCTTCGCCCTCGTCATAGGCCTCGACGATATAGGCCTCGCGCTGCTCGCCGGCCGGCATCGCGACGGCGGCCACCGACATCAGCATCGCGTCCAGCATCTGGCCGGCCTCGCTGTCGGTGTCGTGCACATACCAGTGCTGCTGGTTGTCCTCCACCGCCTGCATAAAGCCCTCGACCCACATCACGCCAGTGGGCGGCAGCTCGGCCAGCTGCTCGGCGCGCAGCACGCCTTGCGACAGCAGCTCGGCCTTGGTGGCCTCGTCGAACTCGGTGATCAGCGGGCTCAGCTGCATTGCGTCGGGCTGCTCGGCCAGAGGCTCGGGCGCCAGGTTCTCGGCGATCTCGTTCCAGCGCTCGTGCAGCGCGTCGGTGAAGGCCTCCAGCTGGTCCTGGGCCTGCAGCGGCTCGGGCCAGTTCTCGCCGAACAAGGCGTCCATCGCCTGCAGTGGCGAAGCGACGACGGGGCCGCAGATCAGCGCCGTCATATAGCCGTCCAAGGTGTCAATCGGCACCGCCTCTTCGTCTTCGCTCGATTGCGCGGCACGAATATTCAGCAGGGCGGCCAGGCGCTCGGCGTTGTCCTGGTCCAGGGTGTCGCTCACAAGCGCCTCCTCAAAAAGCAGAAAAGAACCGGGGCCCCGCGGGGCCCCCGTGTGTGGAAGATCGTAGCCGGGATCAGACCAGGCGTTCGCCGACCCAGGCCTGCACGCCGGCCAGGGCCGCAGGCAGGGCTTTCGCATCGGTGCCGCCGGCCATCGCCAGATCGGGCTTGCCGCCACCCTTGCCGCCGACCTGCAGCGCAACGAAGTTGACCAGGTCGCCGGCCTTGATCCTGGCCGTGCTGTCGGCCGTCACGCCGGCGGCCAGCTGGACCTTGTCGCCGTCGACGGCGGCCAAGACGATGGCGGCGGTCTTCAGCTTGTCCTTGAGCTTGTCCATGGTTTCGCGCAGGGTCTTGGCATCGGCGCCGGGTAGCAGGGCCGCCAGCACTTTCAGGCCCTTGACGTCCACCGCCTGGGCCAGCAACTCATCGCCCTGGGCCGAGGCCAGCTTGCTCTTGGCGGCGGCCAGCTCCTTCTCCAGCGACCTGACCTGATCCAGCACCGCGTGGATGCGTTGCTCCAGCTCGGCGGGTGCCGTCTTCAAGCTGCCGGCGACGGCCTGCACGGTGGCTTCCAGCGACTGCAGATAGGCCAGCGCGTTGTCGCCGGTGACGGCTTCGACGCGGCGCACGCCTGCGGCCACGCCGCCCTCGGCGACGATCTTGAACAGGCCGATATCACCGGTGGCCTTGACGTGGGTGCCGCCGCACAGCTCCTTGGAGCTGCCGATGCTCAGCACGCGCACCGTCTCGCCGTACTTCTCGCCGAACAGCATCATCGCGCCGCTCTTCTGCGCGTCGTCCAGCGCCATGACCTCGGCCTTCGCGCCGGCATTGGCCAGGATCTCGGCGTTGACGATGGCCTCGACCTTGGCGATCTGCTCGGCCGTCATCGGCGCGTTGTGCGCGAAGTCGAAGCGGGTGCGCTCGGCGTTGACCAGCGAGCCCTTCTGCTGCACATGGGCGCCCAGCACCTCGCGCAAGGCCTTGTGCATCAGGTGGGTGGCGCTGTGGTTGCGCACGGTCTTGGCACGGGCCTCGGCATTGACCTTGGCGACGAACTGGTCGCCGACCTTGATCGCGCCTTCCAGCACGCGGCCATGGTGGCCGAAGACATCGGCCTGGATCTTGATCGTGTCCTCGACGGCAAAGCGGCTGCTGTTGTTGCGCAGCTCGCCGGCATCGCCCGCCTGTCCGCCGCTCTCGGCGTAGAAGGGCGTGTGGTCCAGCACGATCACGGCATCGTCGCCGGCCTTGGCTTCCTCGACCGCAACGCCGTCCACATAGACGGCCGTGACCTTGGAGGTTTCACAGACCAGGTGCTCATAGCCATGAAAGGCCGTCGGCGCACCCTTGTACTCGAGGCCGGCGGCCATCTTGAATTTGCCGGCCGCACGGGCCTGCTCGCGCTGGCGCGTCATCGCGGCGTCGAAACCGGCCTGGTCCACGGTCACGCCGCGCTCGCGGCAGACATCGGCGGTCAGGTCGACCGGAAAGCCATAGGTGTCGTGCAGCTTGAAGGCGGTTTCGCCGTCGAGCTGAGATACCCACTTGTCTCCACGCTTTTCAGCTCGGTTCGACTGGTGGAATGCAACATCCATGTCGACTTCTTCAAGCTTGCCAAGCGCCGCCTCCAGGATCTCCATGCCGTTGGCAATGGTCTGGAAGAAGCGTTCTTCCTCCTGCTTCAGCACCTCGGTCACGCGGGCCTGGGCCTGGCGCAGCTCGGGGTAGGCATCGCCCATCTGGTTCACCAGCTCGGCGACGATTCTGTGGAAGAAGGGAGTGCGCGCGCCCAGCTTGTAGCCATGGCGGATCGCGCGGCGGGCGATGCGGCGCAGCACATAGCCACGGCCCTCGTTGCCGGGGATCACGCCGTCGACGATGGTGAAGGAGCAGGCGCGGATGTGGTCGGCGATGACCTTCAGCGAGGCGCTGTCCTTGTCGCAATCGCCGGCGCCCGCCGCATCAACTGCAGACTTGGCGGCGGCGAGCAGGCCGACAAAGGTGTCGATCTCGTAGTTCGAGTGCACATGCTGCAGCACCGCGGCCAGGCGCTCCAGGCCCATGCCGGTGTCCACCGAAGGCTTGGGCAGCTTGTGCATCACACCGTCTTCGGTGCGATTGAACTGCATGAAGACGTTGTTCCAGATCTCGATATAGCGGTCGCCGTCCTCATCCGGGCTGCCCGGGGGGCCGCCGGCGATCTCGGGGCCATGGTCGTAGAAAATCTCGGTGCAGGGGCCGCAGGGGCCGGTATCGCCCATCATCCAGAAGTTGTCGGACATATAGCGGCCGCCCTTGTTGTCGCCGATGCGCACAATGCGCTCGGCGGGCACGCCCACCACCTTGTTCCAGATTTCGTAGGCCTCGTCGTCCTCGGCATAGACCGTGACCCACAGCTTCTCGGCCGGCAGCATGAACTTGGTCGTCAGCAGCTCCCAGGCGTACTGGATCGCATCGTGCTTGAAGTAGTCGCCGAACGAGAAGTTGCCCAGCATCTCGAAGAAGGTGTGGTGGCGCGCGGTGTAGCCGACGTTGTCCAGGTCGTTGTGCTTGCCACCGGCACGGATGCACTTCTGGCTGGTGGTGGCGCGGCTGTAGGCGCGCTTGTCGAAGCCCAGGAACACGTCCTTGAACTGGTTCATGCCCGCATTGGTGAACAGCAGCGTCGGGTCATCGCCGGGCACGACCGGGCTGGAGGAGACGATCTGATGCCCTTTGGATTCAAAGAACTTCAGAAAGGTTTGGCGAATCTCAGCTGCTTTCATTCCGGGGCTTTCCTAGCGCACCACCGGCATGAGTCCGGCGGTAAATGCTTGATTTTTCGGGGATTTCGATTATAGGGCGGGCCTCGCCCGGCGGCGTCGCGCCAGCGGTTAGAGTTGCGCCATCACCGCGTCGATGGAGAGATTCAAGATGGACCATGTGTCACCGCTGAGCGCGCTGGACGATGCCAGCCTGCTGAAGACCCAGGCCCTGATCAATGGCGAATGGGTGTCCGGCAAGAGCACCTTCGCCGTCCACGACCCGGCCACCGGCGCTCATCTGGCCGATGTCGCCAATCTGGGCCAAGCCGAGACCGAGGCCGCGATTGCCGCCGCCAACAATGCCTGGGTGGTCTGGCGCGGCAAGACCGCCAAGGAGCGTGCCGCCATCCTGATGCGCTGGCAGCAGCTGCTGGTCAAGCATGCCGACGATCTGGCCCGCATCATGACGGCCGAGCAGGGCAAGCCACTGGCCGAGGCCAAGGGCGAGGTGGTCTATGGCGCCAGCTTCATCGACTGGTTCGCCGAGGAGGGCAAGCGGGTCTATGGCGAGACGATCCCGACCACCGACAACAACAAGCGCTATCTGGTGCTCAAGCAGGCCATGGGCGTCTGCGCGGCGATCACGCCCTGGAATTTCCCGATTGCGATGATCACCCGCAAGGTGGCACCGGCGCTGGCCGCGGGCTGCACCGTCATCATCAAGCCCGCCGAGCAGACGCCGCTGTCGGCGCTGGCGGTGGCCGAACTGGCCCAGCGCGCCGGCATGCCCTCGGGCGTGCTGAACGTGCTGACGGCCGACGGCGAGGGCTCGATCGCGATCGGCAAGCTGCTGTGTGAAAGCGATGTGATACGCCACCTCTCCTTCACCGGCTCGACCGAGGTCGGCCGCATCCTGATGCGGCAGTGCGCGCCGACGATCAAGAAGCTGTCGCTGGAGCTGGGCGGCAACGCGCCCTTCATCGTCTTCGACGATGCCGATATCGACAGCGCCGTCGAGGGCGCGATGGCCAGCAAGTACCGCAACGCCGGCCAGACCTGCGTCTGCGCGAACCGTCTCTATGTGCAGGAGTCGGTCTACGAACAGTTCGTCGAGAAGCTGGCCGCCAAGGTAGCCGGCATCAAGCTGGGCAACGGCTTCGAGCCCGGCGTCAGCCAGGGCCCCTTGATCGACGATCTGGCCGTCGCCAAGGTCGAAACCCATGGGGCCGACGCGCTGGCGCTGCGCGCGCGCCTGGTGGCCGGCGGCAAGACGCGGCCCGATCTGGGCGAGCGCTTCTTCGAGCCGACCTTGCTGGCCGATGCCAGCGCGCAGATGCTTTGCTCGCGCGAGGAGACCTTCGGCCCGGTGGCGCCGGTCTTCAAATTCAAGACCGAGGCCGAGGTTGTGGCGCTGGCCAACAACACCGAATTCGGCCTGGCCAGCTATTTCTACAGCCGCGATATTGGCCGCATCTTCCGCGTCGGCGAGGCGCTGGAGTACGGCATGGTGGGCGTCAACACCGGCCTGATCTCGGTGGCCGAGGTGCCGTTCGGCGGCGTCAAGCAAAGCGGCCTGGGCCGCGAGGGCTCGCGCCACGGCATCGAGGACTATGTCGAGATGAAGTACCTCTGCCTGGGCGACATCCTGAAGTGATTAGGGGCTCGGCGGCTCATCATTGGCCGCCTTCTTGTGCACGCGCGGCGGTGCCGGCGCGCCGGCATGGGCGGCGGCGTTGGTGGCTTGGCGCAGCAGGGTCTCGGCGTCCTGGGCGCCGCCCGGGTAGAGGCTGAGCCCCACGCGCGCACCGACGCTCAGCGACTGCCCGGCCAGATGCAGCGGTTTTTGCAGCGCCGCCGCCAGCTTCAGCGCGACGCGCTCGGCATCCTCGGGCTGCTCGGTCGAGGCCAGCAGCACGCCGTAGCTGTCGCTGCCCAGGCTGACCACCACATCGCTGGCCCGCACGCCGGCGCGCAGCCGCACCGCCAGGCGCCGGCGCAACACATTGACGCTCTCCCGGCCCAGGCGCTCGCGCACCTTGCTCAGGCCCGAGATGCGCAACACCAGCAGGGCCATCGGCGAGGGTTCGCGCTGGCGCAAGGCCAGCAGATGGTGGATATGGTCCAGCAGCTGGGCACGGGTCGGCAGGCCGGTGTCCAGATCGGTGGCATAGGCCTTGCGCGCGCTGCGGTCCAGGCGGTGGCGCTCGATGGCCCAGCGCAGGCTGCGCGCCAGCCCGTGCTGGCCCCACTGGGTCTGCAGCACGACATCCTGCACGCCGCGCTGCAGCAGCTCCAGCGCCACCGGCGCCGGGCAGGCCGGGCTCAGCACCAGCACCGCCGTCTCCTGCACCGCATGCGACAGCGCCGCCCAGGCCGTCAAGCCGGCCGCGCGCTCGCTGGGCAAGGCCGCCAGCAGCGCATCGTGGGGATGCTCGCCCAGCAGCAGGGCCGCTTCCTCCAGGCTGGCGCAGCGCTGCAGCTTGAAGCGCCCCCATTCGGTCGCCCCCAACTCGGCCGCCAGGATGGCCGGGCTGTACTCGTCGACCCATAAAACCTTGAAGGCTGTGCTCTGGCTCAAGACCTGGCTCCGCTGCTCTTTATGAAATCCCAACAGCCATTAGACGCGATGGCGTTTGCGGATGCTGCTGGGGATTCCACCGCCGGGATAGACTGGCTTGCAACGCAAGACCGAAATGGCGAGGTGAGGCATGCAGGAGCAAGAGGCGCCGTCGCGCTGGCGTCGCAGGCTGCGGCGCAGCGGCTGGTCGGCCCGGTCGCTGGCCATGGTGGTGCTGATGATGGGTTTGCTGCTGACCCTGGCCGCCACGGCCTGGCTGCGGGCCGAGGAGCGCAGCCAGGCCGGCCGCGAGTTCGAGCGTCTGGGCGAGCGGATCGAGCGCGAGCTGCAGCGCCGCCTGAATCTGCCGATCTACGGCCTGCATGGCGGGCGCGGCCTGTTCACCGCCAGCCGCGATGTGCAGCTCGGCGAGTTCCGCGCCTATGTGGAGTCGCGCCAGATGACCCGCGAGTTTCCCGGCGTGCGCGGCTTCGGCTTTGTCGAACCGGTCCAGGCTTCGGCGCTGCCGGCGCTGGCGGCCGAACTGCAAGACGAGGGCGCGCTCGATTTCGGCGTCAAGCGCCTGGGGCAGGCGCAGCCGCACTACATCATCAAATACATCGAGCCCTTGCGCGACAACCGCAATGCCTGGGGCCTGGACATGGGCGGCGAGCCCTTGCGGCGCGAGATGATCGAGCGTGCCATCGACAGCGGGCAGGCCATGTTGACCGGCCGCATCACGCTGGTGCAGGACGAGCAGCAGAGCCCGGGCTTTCTGCTGATGCTGCCGATCTACCGCAAGGGCACCGATCCTCAAACCACGCAGCAGCGCCGCGACACCTTGCGCGGCCTGGTCTATGCGCCGCTGGTGGCACGCGAGCTGTTTGCCGATCTGGCGGCGGCCGGCGATGGGCGTCTGGCCTTGCGCATTTACGAGGGTGAGACGGCCCATGCGGACCATCTGGTGTTTGGCAGCGTGGTGGCGGCCGAACCGCGCTTCAGCGCGCTGCGCTCGCTGGAGTTCGGCGGGCGCCGGTTCTGGCTGCGGCTGGACAGCCTGCCCGGTCTGGAGCGCGAGCTGGCCCGCAACGAGCCGGTCTGGGTCGGCGCCGGCGGGCTGTTGCTCAGCGCGGCGCTGGCCGGGGTGGTCTATCTGCTGGCCTCGGGACGCGCCCGGGCCCAGGCGCTGGCCGAGGCGATGACGGGTGATCTGGAGCGCCTGGCCGTCGTCGCGCGAGGGACGACCAATAGCGTGCTGGCCACCGATGCGCAGCTGCGCATCAGCTGGGTCAACGAGGGCTTTGGCCGGGTCACCGGCTATAGCAGCGCCGAGGCGCTGGGCCGCACGCCGGGCGAGCTGCTGGGCAGCGGCCTGGCCGATCCGGCCGTGCTGCGGACGCTGGCGCAGGCGGCGGCCGAGGGTCAGGGCTGCCGGGTCGAGATCCTGAACCGGCGCAAGGATGGCAGCCTCTACTGGGTTGATACCGAGGTGCAGCCGGTGCGCGACGAGCAGGGGCGGTTGAGCGGCTTTATCGAGATCGCGCTGGACATCACCGAGCGCAAGCAGGCCGCCGAGGCGCTGGCGCTGGAGCGCGAGCGCCTGGCCAATATCATTGCCGGCACCCATGCCGGCACCTGGGAGCTGGACCTGATCGCCGGCGAGCTGCGCATCAACGAGCGCTGGGCCGGCATGCTAGGCCTCACGCGCGAGCAACTGCAGCCGCTGGGCATGAGCACCTGGTCCGGCCTGGTTCATCCCGAGGACCTGCCCGGCGCCGAACTGGCCCTGCATGCCCATCTGCAGGGCGACACGCCCGACTACCAGGCCGAGTTCCGCATGCGCCACCGCGAGGGCCACTGGGTCTGGGTGCAGTCGCGCGGCCGGGTGATCGCACGCACCGCCGATGGCCGGCCGCACTGGATGGCCGGCATGCATATCGATATCAGCGAACGCCGCGCGCTGGAGGCCTCGACTCAGCGCAGCCACGCACTGCTACGCAGCGTGCTGGACAGCCTGCCCTGCGGCCTGAGCGTGTTCGATGCCGAGTTTCGGCTGGTGGCTCACAACGAGGCCTTCTTGCGCCTGCTGGATTTCCCGCCCGCGTTCGGCCAGCCCGGCGACACCCGTTTCGAGGACTTCATCCGCTACAACCTCGAGCGTGGCGAGTACCAGGTCGAGGCCGACGAAGACCCGTCCGAGCAGCTGGAGCGCATCGTCGCGCGGGCCCGCCAGGGTGGACCGCACCAGTTCGAGCGCATCCGGCCGGACGGCACGGCGCTGGAAATCCGCGGCGCGCCCATGCCCGACGGCGGGCTGGTGACCACCTATGTGGACATCAGCGAGCGCAAGCGTCTGGAGGCCGAGCAGCGCCGCAGCGCCGAGCTGCTGCGTGTGGTGCTGGAGAGCCTGCCCTGCGGTCTGACGGTGATCGACCCGCAGGGGCGGCTGCTGCTGCACAACAGCATGTACGAGCGGCTCTACCAGTTCGGGCCCGATTTCTTCGCCGCCGGCACGGTCACGGTGGAAGACACGGTGCGCTCGCGCTGGCCGCATGGCGACTATGGCGAGGCCTCGCTGGAGCAGGCGCTGGCCCAGACCTGGGCCCGCGTCGAAGCGGCGCTGCGCGAGCCGCATTACTGGGAGCGCTGGCGGCGCGATGGCTTGTGCCTGGAGATCCGCAGCGCGCCGGTGCCGGGCCTGGGCTTTGTCTCCACCTACGCCGATGTCAGCGAGCAGCGCCGCGCCGCGCAGGAACAGGCGCGCACCGTGGCCCTGCTCAATGCGGTGCTGGACTCCAGCACCAAGGTGGGCCTGGTGGCGACCGGCGAGGACCGGGTGATCACGCTGTTCAACCGCGGTGCCGAGCAGATGCTGGGCTGGCCGGCCGAGGATGTGGTGGGGCGCGGCACGGCCGCCGACTTCAGCTCGGCCTCGGATCTGATCGAGGCCAGCGAGCGGGTGTTCCGTCAGACCGGCGAGCGTGTCGACGGCTTCGAGGCCCTGGTCCACCCCACCGAGCTGAACCGCGAGATCGAGAGCTGCTATCTGCGCCGGGATGGCCAGACGATGGAGGCGCTGCGCGTGGTCACCGAGCTGCGCGGCCGTGACGGCAGCCGCTACGGCTATCTGGGCGTGTTCATCGACATCACCGCGCGCAAGCGTCTGCAGGCGCGCCAGCAGGAGGCTCAGGCCGAAGCGGAGCGCGCCACGGCGGTGGCCGTGCAGGCCAGCCTGGCCAAGAGCCAGTTCCTGGCCACTATGAGCCACGAGATCCGCACGCCGATGAATGCGGTGTTGGGCATGCTCAGGCTGCTGCAGCGCACGCCGCTGGACGAGCGCCAGCGCGATTATCTGGGCAAGAGCGAAGGCGCGGCGCGCTCGCTCTTGCGCCTGCTCAACGACATCCTGGACTTCTCCAAGGTCGAGGCCGGCAAGCTGGATCTGGACCCGTTTGCCTTCAGCCCCCGGGTACTGGTCGATGAGCTGGCGGTGATACTGCGGGCCAATATCGGCGACAAGGCACTGGCCCTGGTCTTCGAGCTCGACCCGGCCCTGCCGCCATGGCTGTGGGGCGATGCGCTGCGGCTGCAGCAGGTGCTGATCAATCTGGGCGGCAACGCGGTCAAGTTCACCGAGCGCGGCGAGGTGCGGGTCGCGCTGCGCTGCCACCACCTGGACGCACAGCGGGTCGAGATCGAATTCGAGGTGCAGGACAGCGGCATCGGCATTGCCGCCGATCAGCAAAGCCATGTCTTCAGCGGCTTCAGCCAGGCCGAGGCCTCGACGACACGGCGTTTCGGCGGCAGCGGGCTGGGCCTGGCGATCAGCCAGCGCCTGGTGCGGCTGATGGGTGGCGAGCTGGGCCTGAACAGTGCGCCGGGGCAGGGCAGCCGTTTCTTCTTCAGCCTGAGCCTGCCGCTGGCGCAGGCGCCGGCCGCTGCGGCGGCCTCGGACCCGCAGCAGCACCGGCTCGACGGCATGCGGCTGCTGGTGGTCGAGGACAATCTGAACAACCAGCAGATCGCGCAGGAGCTGTTGCAGGACGAGGGTGCCCGCGTGACGCTGGCCGGCAACGGCCGGCTCGCGCTGGACCTGCTGGCGGTCGATCCGCACTGGGACGCGGTGCTGATGGATGTGCAGATGCCGGTGCTGGACGGTCTGAGCGCCACCCGGCTGATCCGCAGCGAGCTGGGCCTGGGCGAGCTGCCCATCATCGCGATGACGGCCAACGCCATGCCCGAGGACCGGCTGGCCTGTCTGGAGGCGGGCATGAATGCCCATATCGGCAAGCCCTTTGATCTGGACGCGCTGGTGGCCCTGCTGCGCGGCGGCACCGCCTGGCGCGCCGCGCCGGCCGGCGCCGCGCCGGGCCTGGACCCGCAGGGCGCGCTGCAGCGCATGATGGGCAAGACGGGTTTGTACCGGCGCATGCTGCGCTCCTTCAGCGGCCAGGCCGAGGCGCTGCCGGCGCAGCTGCGCGCCCATCTGCTCGACGAAGGCTTCGCCGAGGCGGCGGCGGCGCTGCATGGCTTCAAGGGCCTGGCCGCAACCCTGGGCGCGAACGCGCTGGCGTCACGCGCCGGCGCGCTGGAGCAGGGGCTCAAGAGCGGGGGTGGCCTGACGCCAGCGGCCGTCGCGGCGCTGGAGCAGCAGATAGCCTCCGATCTGCAGGCCTTGTCGGACCTGGTCCAGGCGCTGGACGAGGCGCCCGCCATGCCGGCGGGCGCAGTGACGGGCGACGCATCCCAGCGGCAGCAGGCGCTGCGCCAGCTGGCCCAGCTGCTGGGTCGCTCGGACATGGCGGCACTCGATGTGCTGGAGCGTCTGCGCCTTGAGCATGGGGCCACGCTGTCGCCTGAACACTTCGAGGCGCTGGACGAGGCGATGGCGCAGCTGGACTTTGGCCGCGCTCTGCAATACTGCGAAGCCATGATGTCGGAGACCCATCCATGACCGAGCGAGACAGCCCGGACCCGCAGGGCCTGCACCAGTTGCTGGGCCGACGCCCGCGCCTGCTGCTGGTGGACGACCAGCCCATCAATATCCAGGTGCTGCACCAGGTGTTCGCGGCTGATTGCCAGGTGCTGATGGCCACCGGCGGTGCCCAGGCCTTGCAGCTGTGTCGCGAGCAGCTGCCCGATCTGCTGCTGCTCGATGTGCAGATGCCCGAGATGGACGGCTATGAGCTGTGCCAAAGGCTCAAGGCGGATGAGCTGCTGCGCGATATGCCAGTGATCTTTGTCACCGCCCATCAGGAGGCCGAGGCCGAGACCCGCGGCCTGGCCTGCGGGGCGGTGGACTTCATCACCAAGCCCTTCAATCCGGCCGTGGTGCGGGCGCGCGTGCGCACCCATCTGACCCTGAAGCTGCAATCCGATCTGCTGCGTCAGCTGGCCTTTGTCGACGGGCTGACCGGGTTGCACAACCGGCGTTTCTTCGACGAGCGCCTTGAGGCCGAGTTCCAGCGCGCGCTGCGCAATGCCAGCAGCCTGGCCCTGCTGATGATCGATGTGGATTTTTTCAAGCGCTACAACGACCACTACGGCCATCTGGCCGGCGACGATGCCTTGCGCGGTGTCGCGGTGGCGCTGCGCGGCGCGCTCAAGCGGCCCGGCGACCTGCTGTGCCGCTATGGCGGCGAGGAGTTCGCGGTGCTGCTGCCCGAGACCGAGATGGAGGGCGCGCTGCGCGTGGCCGAGGCGCTGGAGGTGGCGGTGCGGGGCTTGCGCTGCCCGCATGCGGGCTCGGAGGTGGCCGAGGTGGTCACGATCAGCCTGGGCCTGGTCTGCGGCGTGCCGGGCGCGCGCGACAGCGTC
Source organism: Paucibacter sp. XJ19-41 (assembly GCF_028462495.1). NCBI lineage: Bacteria > Pseudomonadati > Pseudomonadota > Betaproteobacteria > Burkholderiales > Sphaerotilaceae > Roseateles > Paucibacter sp. XJ19-41. The sequence goes on along the minus strand of NZ_JAQOWX010000014.1, from coordinate 15,328 downwards.
GCCACGATGCTGCAAGAGGCCGATCGCCAGCTCTACCAGGCCAAGGCCCAGGGCCGCGCACGGGTCAGCGCCAGCGCGCTTCAGGCCGCGATCACATAGGTATCGCGGCCCTGCGATTTGGCGCGGTACATCGCGGCGTCGGCCCGCTCCACCAGCGTGGTGGCGCGGTCGCCGGCCTCGGCCAGCGCCAGGCCCAGGCTGCTGCGCACCGCCAGCTGCAGGCCGCCGTCCAGCATGAAGAGCGGGCGTATCGCGGCCAGTATCTTCTGCGCCAGCGGCTCCAGCTCATGGGCCTGCTGCACATCCTCCAGCAGCACGGTGAACTCGTCGCCGGCCAGGCGGGCGACGAAATCGGTCTGCCTGACGCTGGCGCGCAGGCGCCGGCCGAACTCCTTGAGCACCGCATCGCCGATCGCGTGGCCGTGCTGATCGTTGATCTTCTTGAAACCGTCCAGGTCCATGAAGCCCAGCGCCAGGCGTGTGCCGTGGCGCTGCGCGCGCAGCAGGCCCTGGTCCAGCTGCTCGTGGAAATGGCGCCGGTTCGGCAGGCCGGTCAGCGCATCGAAGCGGGCCTCCGAGGCCAGCTGGATCTCCAGGTTCTTCATCACCGTCAGATCGCTGGCCAGCACGAAGAATCCCTGCACCGTGCCCTTGTCGCAGCAGTCGGGCACATAGCCGAATTGCAGAAAGCGCGGCTCGCCCGGCTTGGCGCTCCACAGCCCGAACTCGCGCCGCTGCCCGGCCAGCGCGGCCAGCACATGCTCGCGGTGGCTGGCGTACTCGGTGGGGCCCAGCAAGGATTCCAGCGGCCGGCCCAGCACCTGCTCGGCCGGGAGCTGGCCCCAGTCCAGCGCGACGCGGTTGCAAAACTGCAATCGCTGCTCGCCGTCCACATAGGCGATCAGGGCCGGCACATTGTCGGTAATGCCGCGCAGCCGCGCCTCGCTGGCGCGCAGCGAGGCCTGTTGCTGCTCCAGCTGCGCGCGCTTGCGGCGCAGCTCGATCAGCACGCCGACCTGGCGGGCCAGCACGGTCAGCGCGCGCCGCTGCGAGTCGGTCAGCTCGCGCGGTTTCGTATCGATCACGCACAGCGCGCCAAGCGCATGGCCCTCGCCGGTGACCAGCGGCGCGCCGGCGTAGAAGCGGATGCCCAGCTCGCCGGTGACCAGCGGGTTGTCGACGAAGCGTGGGTCCAGCAGCGCGTTGGGCACCTGCATCAGCTCATCGGGTTTCAGGATGGCATGGGTGCAGAAGGACTGCTCGCGCGGTGTCTCGCTGGTGTCCAGCCCGCAGCGGGCCTTGAACCACTGCCGGTTCGCATCGATCAGGCTGATCGCTGCAATGGGCACCTCGCACCACTCCGCCGCCAGGCTCACCAGATCATCGAAGGCCGGATCTCGCGGGCTGTCCAGCAAGGCCAGCGCCTGCAAGTCCTTCAGCCGTTCGAGTTCTTGGGCGGGCAGGGGCAGGGACATGGAAGCGCTCCGCGCGGGTCGGGATGGGAGCGATATTAAGCGGGTCTGGGTGGAGCGGGTGATGGGAATCGAACCCACGCTATCTGCTTGGGAAGCAGAAGTTCGACCATTGAACTACACCCGCACTGGCGCGCATTCTAGCGTCTCAATGCATGGGTGGCTGGTTGCTCAGCACCGTCAGCATGACGCCGGTGGTTTGTGCCAGCACCGGTGCATCGGTGACGACCAGGGTTGTGCCCTCATGCAGCATCGGCTGGATCTGGGCCAGGAACTCGGCGGGCAGTTGGGCGGCGGTCAGGGTCTGCGCATCGATGACGCTGCCGGCCGCGTCGGCATGGCCGGGGACGGCCAGGCCGACCCAGCGCAGCGAGCGCTCCGGATCGCGCAGGGCCACATAGGCGTGGGTGCCGGCCACCTTGGGCAGTGATGTCGTGGCGATGCGGGAGCGGGCGACCTCGACACCGGCGCGCAGCACCAGCAAGCGGGCGTCGGCCAGGCTGACGACCAGGGCCAGAGGCTCTTGCGGCTCGGAGGGGCCGGGCATGACGCGATAGGCGTCGCAGGCGGGCAGGCGCGGCTGCGCCAGCGGCTCGCCGGTCTTGGCGTCCAGCGTTGTCAACAAGGGCGCCACAGGGCCGGACGGCGGTGCGCCTGTGCCCTTGGCGACCACCACCGTCATGCCCATCGGGCTGGCCTCGAACAGCTGCTCGGCAAAGGCCGAGGGCAGGTGCACGCAGCCATGGGACGAGGGGTAGCCCGGCAGCCCGCCGGCATGCAGGGCGATGCCGCCCCAGGTCAGGCGCTGGATGTAGGGCATGGGCGCGCTGTTGTAGATCGAGGAGCGGTGATGCCTGTCCTTCTGCAGCGTATGGAACACGCCGGTCGGCGTCTCGAAGCCTTTTCTGCCGCTGCTGATGGTGCTGTAGCCGATCAGCAGCGCGTTGCGATAGACATAGGCGAGCTGCGCCTGCAGATCGACGAAGACCAGCACCGGCCCGCTGGGCGCCAGCTGCGGGCTCCAGACCCATTGCCCGTGCGTGAGCTGCTCGGGCGCCAGATCGACGGCCTGGGTCCTGCGTTCGCCCCAGAACGGCACCTCCGCGCCGGCCGCCAGCACCACGCCCAGCAGCAAGGCGGCGGCCGTGCTGCGCAGCCGGTGCCGAGCCGTCGGACGCCTCGGTTCAAGTTTCGGATCGGATTTCGGCTCAGCAATCATGCACATGCACGCCTTCGGTCGGATCGACCGCTGCGGTCCAGGGCTGGGCCGCGATGGCGGCGCGGGTGTCGGCCAGGCCGGCCGCGCGGCGCGCCTCGATGCTGGCGCGGCTGAAGTCCATGTCCTTGGTCTGGTCCTCGTCGGCCAGGCGTGGCGCCAGCAGGCGCAGCACATGCATCTGCGTACCGCAGCCCCAGGCCGTCAGCTCGCGCACGGCGGGGCTGCGGCGCTGCTCGGCGGGCAGCTGGCGGCCCAGCTCGCGGATGATGTGGCGCAGGTGGTGGATCTGCTGCTGGCGGGCCAGCGCCGCGTCGATGCGGCTGGCGTACTGGATGTCCTTCTGGCGGTTGCCGACCTCCCAGATGCTCTCGGGCTCGGGACCTTCGGGATTCCAGAGGTGGATGGAGAAGATCGTCGAATCGCGCCGCGGGTTGTCGTCGAGCACGCATTCCAGCGGCGTGTTCGAGTAGATGCCGCCGTCCCAGAAGGGCTCATCGTCATCGATGCGCACCGCCGGGAAGGCCGGCGGCAGCGCGCCGGAAGCCATGATGTGGCGGGCATCCAGCGCCTGGTCGCGGCTGTCGAAATAGTGCATCTGGCCGCTGCGGGCGCTGACGCAGCCCACCGTCAGCCGGGTCGGCGCGGCTTGCTGCAGGCGCTCGAAGTCCAGCAGCCGGGCCAGGGTCTGCTGCAGCGGCGAGGTGCTGTAGTAGGCGGCGCGCTCCAGTCCGAGCCGGGTCTGCGGGCCGTAAAGGCTGCCGGGGCCGGGCTCGAAGAAGCCCGGGATGCCCCGGCTTACGGTCGCCAGATTGTTCCAGGCCGGCCCCCAGGGCGCCGGCTGGCCGACCAGGTCCCAGAACTCGCACAGACGCTGCAGCCGCAGCTCGGGCGCATTGCCGGCGATCAGCGCGCCGTTGATCGCGCCTATCGAGGTGCCCACCACCCAGTCGGGCTCCAGCCCGGCCTCATGCAAGGCCTCGTAAACGCCCAGCTGATAGGCACCTAAAGCACCGCCGCCTTGCAGGACCAGCACCAACTGACCAGGAGGGCGGGGGATGCTTGCTGCGCTTGCCGGTTTGCTCATGGGGTGAGGATAGCCGCCGAGATCGCCTTGTCTTGTGCCAAGGTCGCCAGGGTCATTTGCGCAACCATGCGAACGTACCGCCTGCCGCAAGTACGGCGGCCAAGCCCAGCCATGCGATGCCGGGACCTGTCGGGCCCAACGTTGCAAAGGTCCATGCGTACACCCAGCTCCACTTGCCGGTAAAGGGCGGGCTGCGAGGACTGGCAAGACTGGACAAGCCCAACGCCAAAGCGACCGCACTCATGCCCCACAAGAAGTAGGCACGCTCCTTCAGGGTAGTAGGCTTGCGCCAATGGTCATGATCGGGCTGGCCGCGCCAAAGCTTCATAGCAATTCAACTGAGAGATTGGAGTTGAATTGTGCGGCATGACCTCGGGGCTGGCCTTGATGTGTCGCTTCCATTGCCATCACCGTCATGCGCTGAGCCGCCGCTTCCGCGCAGCTACTCGGCCAACTTCTCCGCCAACGCAACAAGTCCTCGATCACTGCCCGGCGGGCCGAGCAGCGACAGCCCCAGCGGCGCGCCGTCGCGCTTGAGCAGGGGCAGGCTCAGCTGCGGGAAGCCGGACAGGCCGGCGATGCACAGCATCTGGATGCTGCGGTTGCGGTAGTCCTCCAGCGTGCTCTCGGCTGCGTTGCGCAGCGGTGCGATGTCCGGCATCGTCGGCATCAGCAGCACACCGTCGTTGCCCAGCAGGGTGGCCAGATGTGCACGGAAGGCGTCGCGGAAGGCGCGGGCGCCTGCGACCTGGGCGTCGCTCACTTGGCGAGACCAGGCAAAGCGCTCGGCCACGCCTGGGCCCAGCGGCGGCGCATAGCGCTCGATCAGCGGACCGTCGGTCAGCCAGGCCTCGCGGCCCTGGATGTAGCGGAACTGCCAGTACATGGTCTCCAGGCTGTCCAGCACCACGGCCACCGGCGCGGCCTCGCCCAGCCGGGCCTGGACCTGGGCCGAGGCGCCGGCGGTGGCCTCGGCCACCTCGGTGGACAGCAGGCCCCAGAGCTCATGCGGCCACAGCAGGCGCGTCGGTGTGGGGGCCATGTCTTGCCCCAGCAGCACATCGGCGACCCGGCTCATCACGGCCGCATCGCGGGCGAAGAAGCCGCAGGTGTCGAGGCTGGGCGCCAGGTCCAGCGCGCCTTCGAGGCTGATGCGGCCATGGCTGGGGCGCAGGCCGTAGAGGCCGCAGTGGCTGGCCGGTGCGCGCACCGAGCCGCCGGTGTCAGTGCCCAGCGCGAAATCGCACAGGCCGCTGGAGACGGCCGAGGCCGAGCCCGAGGACGAGCCGCCGCTGATGCGCTCGGGCGCCGCGCCGTTGATCGGTGCGCCGAAATGGGCGTTGTTGCCGTTCATCGAGAAGGCCAGCTCGTCGGTGACGGTCTTGCCGACGAAGCGCGCGCCGGCGTCCAGTAGCTTCTGCACGGTGGGCGCGGTGCGGCTCTTGATACCGGAGCGGGCCAGCACGATGGGGTTGCCGCCGCCGGTCGGGTAGCCGGCCACATCGAACAGATCCTTGACCGCGAAGGTCAGGCCGGCCAGGGGGCCGGGGGCGGCATGGGGAACGGGGGCGTCGGGGTAGGGAACGAAAGCGTGGGCCGGGTCGTGAACAGTCGTCATCAGGCGAGCGCGGTGGTGGCGGTTTCGATATGGTGGCAGCGGGCCAGATGGCCGACCGAGAACACCACCGGCTCGGGTTGCAGGCGCCGGCAGGTCTCGTTGGCACGAGCGCAGCGGTCGGCGAAGGCACAGCCGGGCGGCAGATTCGCCAAGTCTGGCGGGCTGCCGGCGATGGTGTCAAGTCTTGCGCGGTCATTGCCAACACGGGCCAGCGCACCATGCGCACGGCTCTTCAGCAGCGCCAGCGTGTAGGGATGGCGCGGCGCACGCATGATCTCGCGCACCGTGCCTTCCTCGACGATGCGGCCGGCATACATCACCGCGATGCGGTCCGCCACCTCGACCGCCGCGCCGATATCGTGGGTGACGAAGAGCACCGACAGGCCCAGCTCGCGCTGCAGCTCGCGCAGCAGCAGCAACACCTGGATCTGCACCGTGGCGTCCAGCGCGGTGGTCGGCTCGTCGGCCAGCAGCAGCTGGGGCCGGCAGGCCAGCGCCAGCGCGATCATCGCGCGTTGGCGCATGCCGCCGGACATCTCGTGCGCGTAAGCGTCCAGACGGCGCTCGGGGCTAGGGATGCGCACTCGCTCGAACAGTGCCAGCGCGCGGGCCTGGGCCTCGGCCTCGCCGACGCCGCTTTCATGGCGGCGGATCGCCTCCTTGATCTGCGCGCCCACCGTGTAGACCGGGTCCAGCGCCAGCAGCGGCTCCTGGAAGATCATCGAGGCGACCTTGCCCCGGTAGTCGGCCAGCTCGCGCGCCGACATCGCCAACACATCGCGCCCGCCGACCTGCATCTGGCCCTCGATGCGGCTGCGCTTCTCGGGGTGCAGACGCAAGAGGCTGCGCATCGTGACGCTCTTGCCCGAGCCCGACTCGCCGATCAGCGCGAGCACCTCGCCGCGCTGCAGCTCCAGGCTGACGCCGCTGACCGCTTTGACCGGCTTCTTGCCACCGGTGAAGGTGACGCTGAGGTTCTTCAGCACCACCATAGGCTCTTGCTTGCCTGCCTTCATGCGGCGGCCTCCGGATGGCCGCTGCCGCGCTCGTGCATCAGGCAGGCGACGATGTGATCGGTGCCGGCGGCCGTGGGCAAGGGCACGCGCTGGGAACAGATGGGTGCGGCCTGGGCGCAGCGCGGATGAAAGCGGCAGCCGCTGGGCGGGTTGATCGGGTTGGGCGGGTCGCCAGCCAGCGGCGCCTCTTCGGTGCGCATGTCCGGGTCCATCGCCGGCATCGAGGACAGCAGGGCTTTGGTGTAGGGATGGGCCGGTGTCTCGAACAAGGCCTCGGAGGGCCCGATCTCGGCCACCTGGCCCAGATACATCACCATCACCCTATCGCTGATGAAGCGCACGACGCCCAGGTCGTGGCTGATGAAGACATAGGTCAGGCCGAACTCGGCCTTCAGGTCCAGCAGCAGGTTCAGCACCTGGGCCTCGACCGATTTGTCCAGCGCCGAGACGGCCTCGTCCAGTATCACCAGGCGCGGCTGCAGCGCCAGCGCTCGCGCGATATTGACGCGCTGGCGCTGGCCGCCGGACAGCTCATGCGGATAGCGGCCGGCAAAGCGGGCCGGCTCCAGGCCGACGCGGGCCAGCAGGTCATGCGAGCGCGCACGCGCCTCGCGCTTGGGCACGCCGTGCACCTGGGGCGCGAAGGCGATCGAATCCTCGATCGTCAGCCGCGGGTTCAGCGAGGCATAGCTGTCCTGGAACACCATCTGCACCTGGCGGTGGAACTCCTTCAGCGGCAGCGCGCGGCTGCCGACGCTGCGGCCGTCGAAGACCACCTCGCCGGCGCTCGGGTTGATCAGCTGCATCAGCAGCCGTGCGGTCGTGCTCTTGCCGCAGCCCGATTCGCCGACCACGCCCAGGGTCTCGCCCTTGAGCACGTTGAAGTCGACGCCGTCGACCGCACGAACCACGCCGCCGCCGCGGCCCAGCGGATCCTTTTTCAGCGGAAAGTGCTTGGTGAGTCCCTTAATCGTCAACAGCGGTTGGGCCGGGCCGCCGACATCTTCAAGCGGGGAGAAAAGCTCTTCCAGGACAGCGCTCATTGCTTGATCTCCATCGCGCTGCGCAAGCCGTCGGACAGCAGATTGAAGGCGATCGAGGTGATGAAGATCATCACGCCGGGCAGGGCGGAGATCCAGGGCTGGACATAGATGGCGGTGCGCAAGGTGTTCAGCATCAGGCCCCACTCGGGCTCGGGCGGCTTCACGCCCAGGCCCAGGAAGGACAGACCGGAGGCCAGGATCATCGAGACCGCGATCAGGCCGGTGGCGTAGACGAAGATCGGCGACAGCACATTGCCCAGCACATGCACGCGCACGATGGTGAAGGCGCTGGCGCCAGAGGCGCGCGCCGCCTCCACATAGTCGCGCCCGCGCACCTGGGTGGTGACGCTCTCGGCCACCCGCACGATCTGCGGGATGAAGACGATGGTCAGCGAGATCAGCGAGTTGGTGATGCCGGCGCCCAGGGCGCCGGACAGCGCTATCGCCAGCAGCACCGAGGGGAAGGCGTAGAACACATCGACCGTGCGCATGATCAGCGTGTTGGTCAGCCCGCCCGCATAGCCGGCGATGATGCCGATCACGGTGCCGATCACGAAGGCGAACAGCACTGGCGTCAGGCCCATGAACAGCGACAGCCGGGCGCCGACGATCAGGCGCGACAGCATGTCGCGGCCCAGCTCGTCGCTGCCCAGCGGCAGGCCCTCGGTGCCTATGGGCTTCAGACGCTTCATCATCGAGGCGGCATAGGGATCGGCGGGCGCCAGCCAGGGGCCGAAGACCGCCAGCGCCAGCAGCGCCAGCACGACCAGGCCGGCGCCGACGGCCACCGGGTCGCGCAGCAGGCGCGCGAGCACGCCCTGCCAGTAGCCGGGCGAGCGCAGCGGTGCGGGCGCAGCGAGAGAAGGAGTCGTCATCACGGCTGCCATTTCAGGATCTCGCGATACGGGGGTCGAGCAGGGTCTGCACCACATCGACCACCAGATTGAGCAGCACAAAGAACAGCGCCAGCACCAGGATGGTGCCCTGCAGCAGCGGCAGGTCGCGCTGGAAGATGGCGGAGTTCAAGAGGAAGCCGGTGCCGGGCCAGGAGAACACCGTCTCGATCAGGATGGAGCCGCCCAGCAGATAGCCCAGCTGCAGACCCATCACGGCCAGCGCGGTCGGCGCGGCATTCTTGACGACGTGGCGGAAGATGCCCAGATCCGTCAGGCCCTTGGCACGCAGGCCGACGACGAACTCCTGCGAAAGGATGTCGGCCACCAGGGCCCGCACCGTGCGGGCGATGATGCCCATCGGTATCACCGACATCGTCAGCGCCGGCAGCAGCATGTACTGGAAGTGGGCCCAGTCCCAGGCCCAGGTGCCCGAGCCATCGGGGCCGGCGCCGGTGGCGGGCAGCCAGTTCAAGGTGGCGGCGAACACGATCACCATCACCATGCCCAGCCAGTAGTGCGGCACGCTGACGCCCAGCACGCTGAGCATCGAGGCCAGCCGGTCCAGCCAGCTGCCGCGGAAGTAGCCGGCAACGAAGCCGAAGAAAGAGCCGAGGACGAAGCCGATCAGCGTCGCCAGCAGCGCCAGCCGCAGCGTGTTGCCGACCGCCTTGATCACCTCGGCGGCCACCGGCCGGCCGCTGGCGATGCTGGTGCCCAGATCGCCCTGCAGCGCTCTCCAGACCCAGGCGAAGAACTGCTCGGGATAGCTGCGGTTGAAGCCGTAGAGCTCGCGCAGCTGTTCCTGCAGATCGGCCGAGGCGTCCGGCGGCAGGATGGACACCAGCGGGTCGCCGGGCGAGAGATGGACCAGCGCAAAGCACACCAGGGCCACGCCCCCCATGATGGGCAGGGCGTAGATGATGCGTCTGAGCAGGTAGATCAGCATTGGCGGCGATCAGTCCATGCTCATGGGCGCAATGTCGATGAACCAGCTGCGCGGCTGCACGACGCCCTTGACCTTGGCGCTCATCGCGCGCGGGCCGACATCATGGGCGATCCACACAAAGGCGGCGTCCTCGACGATGCGGGCATGCAGCTTGGCCAGCGCGACGTCGCGGGCCTTGTCGTCAAAGGCGGTGCGGGCGTCGGCGATCAGCTTGTCGACCTCGGCATTGCCGTAATAGCCCCAGTTGTTGGAGACCGGTGGGAAGGTCTTGGTGCTCGAGAAACGCACCATTGCGAAGAAGGGGTCCATCGCGGCGAAGCTGACATTGGTGGCGTGCGCGCCATTGGCCGAGGGGTCCTTGGCGCCCTTGCGCCAGTTGGTGAACAGCGTGTTCCATTCGATCACGTCGAAGTCGACATCGAAGTAGCACTGCTTCAGCGACTGCTGGACGAACTCGTTCATCGGCAGCGGCTGCATCTGGCCCGAGCCAGAGGCCGAGATCTGCACCTTGACCTTGACCGGCTTGGCGGCGGAGAAGCCGGCCTGCGCCATCAGCGCCTGGGCGGCCTTGACGTCGTACTTGATGTCGAACTTCGGATTGCCCCACCAGGGATGGCCCGGCGGCACCGTGCCCTTGGGGATGGCCATCATGCCGCCCAGAAAGGTCTTCAGGCCCTCGCGGTCGACGCAGAGATTGGCGGCCTGGCGCACGCGCTTGTCCAGCCAGGGCGAGCCCTCCGCGAAGGACAGCTGCCAGGGCCAGACATGGGGCTGGGCATTGCTGTAGATCTTGTGGCCGCGCTGGGTGATCTGGGCCATTGCGTCGGGCGATGGCGCCTCGATCCAGTCGACCTGGCCCGACAGCAGCGCGGCGGTGCGGGCATTGGCCTCGGGCATAGGCAGCATCACGACCTTGTCGATCTTGGGCACGCGCTTGGCATCCCAGTAGCCCTTGTTGGCCACCATCTCCAGACGCTCGCGGGCGACGAAGCGGCTCATCTTGAAGGGGCCGGAGCCGGAGGCGTCGGCGGCAAACGCGGTCCAGGCCTGCTTACTACGCTCGGCGGCATCGGTCACGCCGGCCGGCACGGCCTTCAGCTTGGCCTCCCAGTGCGCGGGCGATGCCATGAAGAGATTGGTCAGATTCAGCGGCAGGAAGGAGTCGGGCTCGCTGGTCGTCAGCTCGACCGTCAGCTCATCGATCTTGCGGGCGCTGCGCAGCGTGGGCATGCGCGAGGCGGTGACGCCGACCTGGCTGGCGTCGAAATGCGGTGCGTCCTTGTCCAGCACCTTGCGGACATTCCAGACCACCGCGTCGGCATTGAAGGCCGAGCCGTCATGGAACTTGACGCCCGGGCGCAGCTTGAACACCCACTTGGTCTTGTCCTTGGCGTCGACCGTCCAGCTGGTGGCCAGGCCCGGGATCAACACGCTGGCGGCATCGGCCTTGGACAGGTCCCAGTGGGTCAGCGCGTCATACATCGGGATGCCGGTGAAGCGGTTGCCCTCGAAGCCCTGGTCGGGCTGGCCCAGCGTGCGCGGGATGTCTGCTGCGGTCATTGCGATGCGCAAGGTTTTTTCCTGGGCCAAGGCGCTGCTGGCGAGGGCCAGGGCGGCCAGCGCAAAAACGAGATGGGGACGCTTCATCGGGGCTCCTCGTGGGTTGTTTGCAGGCTCAGACGCAAGTCATGTGCCAGGCGCTGCGCAGGCCGCAGTCGACACTGTCCAGCAGCGGCAGCGCAAATTCCGGCTGCAGCCGGGCGGCCCAGCCGGCCAGTGCCGCACCGCCGACGATGATGCTGGCCACCCCGGGCAGTGTGGCTGCCTGCTGGCAGGCCTCGCGCAGCACGCGGCCGGCCATTTCGGGGTCGGCCGCCAGCTCGGCGCCGGTCGGCGCGACGCTGACGATGCCGGCCAGCGGCTCGAGCAGATCCAGGCTCCAGGCCAGGCGCCTGAGCATGGGCACCCAGGCGGCGCCGCCGGTGACGATGGCGTAGCGGCCACGTGCGGCGGCCTCACGCATCGAGGCTTCGGCCAATGCACAGACCGGCACGCGGGCGCGCTCGCGCAGCGCCAGCAGCCCCGGGTCACCGAAACAGCCGAGCAGCACCACATTGGGGCTCGCTCCCTCCGATAGTGCGGTGTCGTAGGCGTCCAGCACCGCATGGCTGGCCAGGGCCAGGCCGTACTCGCTGCTGATATAGCGCAGGCCGAAGCGGGCGGTGCGCGTCAACACCTGGCCCCCGATGGGCGTCAGCGGGGCGGCGGCCTGCGCCAGTTGGCGGGTCACCGCCTCGCTGGTGTTGGGGTTGATCAGCAGCAGCAGGCTCATGGCCCGGGCCGCTGCAACTCCTGTGCCCGCCTCGGAGCGTCAGCGCGGCGGCAGGTCGACGAAGGCAGAGGGAGCAAACTCGGCCGCCCCCGCCGGCCGCTGGCCGGCCGCCCAGTCCTGCAGGGCCGCCGCCGACATCGGGCGGGCGAAGAAATAGCCCTGCAGCTCATCGCAGCCCAGCGCCAGCAGCACATCGCGCTGGCCGGCGGTCTCGACGCCCTCGGCCACCACGCTGAGGTCCAGCGCATGGGCCAGCTTGACCACCGCGTCGACCACGGCGCGCGCATCGGCGCTGGTTTCCAGGTCCTGGATGAAGCCGCGGTCGATCTTCAACTGACGAGCCGGCAATTGGCGCAGATAGCTCAGGCTGGAGTAGCCGGTGCCGAAGTCGTCGATGGACAGGAACACGCCGATGCGCGACAGGCCCTCGAAGGCGGCCTGGGTGGCGCTGATGTCTTCCATCGCCACCGATTCGGTGATCTCGCAGAGCAGGCGCTCCGGCGCGACGCGGTGGCGGCTCAGCGCCTGCTCGATGCGCGCGACCAGGTCGCCCTGGCGCAGCTGGTGGACCGAAAGATTGATCGCGACGCGGATGCGCAGGCCATCCTGCTCCCAGGCCTGCATCTGGCGGCAGGCCTCGTTGATGACCCAGCCGCCAAGCTCGTTGATCAGGCCGAAGCGCTCGGCAATCGGGATAAAGACATCGGGCGGGATCATGCCGCGCTCCGGGTGCTGCCAGCGCAGCAAGGCCTCGACGCCGCGCAAGAGGCCGCGCTGGCCGTCGAACTTGGGCTGGTAGTGCAGGCTGATCTGGCCCTCGGCCAGGGCCTGGCGCAGCGCGTGCTGCAGGCTCAGCTGCTCGGCCGCGCCGGCATCCATATGGCTCTCGAACACCGCATAGGTGTTGCCGCCATTGCGTTTGGCCGCATACATCGCGGCGTCGGCATGGCCCATCAGCTTGTCGCCCGGGCCATGCTCGGGGTAGACGGCGATGCCCACCGAGGCCGCCACATGCAGCTTGCGCCCGCCTATCGTGAAGGCCTGGGTCAGCGACTGCACCAGGCGGTGCGCCAGCGCTGCGCTGTCGGCCACGTCGGCCACGTCTTCGAGCAGCAGCACGAACTCGTCGCCGCCCAGCCGCGCCACCGTGTCGCTGTCGCGCGCCACCGCCAGCAGGCGCTGCGCCACCTCCTGCAGCAGCGTGTCGCCGGCGGCGTGGCCGTAGGAGTCGTTGACCGGCTTGAAGCCGTCCAGATCGACGAAGAGAACGGCCAGGCGCTTGATCTGGCGGCTGCTGCGCTCGCCGCCGCGCTCCAGCATCGCCAGCGCATGGCCGAGCCGGTCCTCGAACAGCAGGCGGTTCGGCAGCCCGGTCAGCGGGTCGAGGAAGGCACGCTTTTGCAGCTCCTGGTTGGCCGATTGCAGCTGGCTGTTGGCGTCCTGCAGCGAGGCAGCCAGCGCGGCGGTCTTGCCTTGCATGCGCGCGTCCAGGCTGGAGGTCAGCAAGGTCATCGCCAGCAGGGCCAGCGAGGCCAGCATGATCAGCTCGCCGAGCTCGGTGCCGTCCAGCTGGTCGGCGCTGAGGCAGACGCTGCCTTCGGGGAAGCCGGCGGCGGCCATGCCGGTGTAGTGCATGCCGCTGATCGCCAGCCCCATCACCAGCGCGGCCAGGGCCTGGTAGCGCCGGCCATGCTGGGGCTTGACGCCGCGCAGCCAGAAGAAGATCAGCAGGGCCACGGCCGAGGCACCCACCGCGATCGCGGCCGAGGCGGCCACCAGCAGCGGCTTCCAGACGATGCCCGGTGCCATGTCCAGCGCGGCCATGCCGGTGTAGTGCATCGCGCAGATGCCCACGCCCATCACCAGGGCGCCGCCGCCCAGCCGGCCGGCCGTCAGCGAACCCTGGCTGGCCAGGCCCAGCGCCACCGCCGAGGCCGCCACGGCGGCCACCCAGGACAGCAGGGTCAGCAGGCCGGTATAGCCCAGCGCGATCGGCAGCGTGTAGGCCTGCATGCCGATGAAGTGCATGGACCAGATGCCCGAGCCCATTGCCACCGAGCCGCCCAGCCACCAGATGCGGGCGACCGCAGCGTCGGTGCTGCGCACCCGCTTGGCCAGGTCCAGGGTCACATAGGACGCGAAGCAGGCGATCAGCACGGAGGCAAGGACGATGCCGGGATCGTAAAGCGGTGTCAGCAAGGGCATGGGGGAGGGGACCGGTGGCGGCCACACTGGCCGTCTGGTCTGAATATAAGTCAAGGCTAGTACGGCATGGGCGAGTGCCGGTTAGAGTCGCGAGCATGAACAAGCCCGCGCTCATCCCTCCGACCGTTCTGACCCTGGCCTGGCGCCAGCTGTGGCGCGACTGGCGCGCCGGCGAGCTGCGTCTGCTGGTGCTGGCCGTCGCGCTGGCGGTGGCGGCGCTGTGCGCGGTGGGCTTTCTGGCCGACCGGATGGAGCAGGGGCTCAAGCGCGACGCGGCCCAGCTGCTGGGCGGCGACGCGGTGGTCAGCAGCGACCAGGTGACGCCGGTGCCGCTGCGCGAACTGGCCGAACGTCTCGGGCTGGCGCGGGTCGGCACGGTCAGCTTCCCCAGCATGGCGCGGGCGCCGGACGAGCAGGGCGGCGCCAGCCGGCTGGTGGCGGTCAAGGCGGTCGGCGAGGCCTATCCGCTGCGCGGCAAGGTCAGCCTGGCCGACGGGCGCAAGCTCGGAGCGCCGGCGCGCGGCGAGGTCTGGGTCGATGCCGGGGTGCTGGACGCGCTGGGACTGAAGCTCGGCGACCCCTTGCTGCTCGGCGAGTCCCGCCTGAAGCTGGCCGGCGTGATTGCCAACGAGCCCGACCGGGGCGCCGGCTTCCTGAGCTTTGCGCCGCGGGTGATGCTGGCCGAGGCCGATCTGGCTGCCACCGGCCTGGTTCAGCCGGCCAGCCGGCTGAACTACCGCTTCGCGGTGATCGCGCCGGCTGGGCGGGCGGCCGCCGCACGCGAGTTCGAGCAGCAGGCGGCGGCGCTGATCGAGGCCCAGGGCCTGCGCGGCGTGCGCCTGGAGTCGCTGGAAGGCGGTCGGCCCGAGATGCGCCAGACCATGGACCGGGCCAGCAAGTTCCTGAACCTGGTGGCGATGCTGTCGGCCCTGCTGGCGGCGGTGGCGGTGGCGCTGGCGGCGCGTGACTTTGCGGCCCGCCATCTGGACGACTGCGCGATGCTGCGGGTGCTGGGCCAGCCGCAGCGCCGCATCGCCTGGGCCTATGGTCTGGAGTTCGGCGTCGTCGGCCTGCTGGCCAGCCTGGTCGGCGTGGCCCTGGGTTTCGCGCTGCACTATGTGTTCGTCAGCCTGCTGGCCGGACTGATCGCGGTCGATCTGCCGGCCGCCGGCCTGTGGCCGGTGGGCCTGGGCGTCGGGCTGGGCATGAGCCTGCTGCTGGGCTTCGGGCTGCCGCCGGTGCTGCAACTGGCGGCGGTGCCGGCGCTGCGGGTGATGCGGCGCGATCTGGGCACTATCAAGGCCGGCTCGCTGCTGGTGCTGGGTGCCGGGGTACTGGGCTTTGGCGCCATCCTGGTGGCGCTGTCGGGCGATATCAAGCTGGGCCTGATCGCGGCCGGCGGCTTCGCGGCGGCACTAGCCGTGTTTGCGCTGCTGGCCTGGGGCGCGGTGCTGCTGCTGCGCCGTCTGGTGCCCGGCGCGGGCGCGCCGCGCTGGC
>NZ_JAQOWX010000139.1:0-13235 GCF_028462495.1 Paucibacter sp. XJ19-41 | reverse complement strand
GCCCTCGGCCTCGGGGCCTGGTGGCAGTGGGGCGGCGGGCCGGCACCGGAGACGGCGGCACCGGCGGCCTCGGCGGCCAGTGCCGTGTCCGCACCGGCCCCTGCACCGATCTCCACACCGGCCTCCGCACCGGCCTCCGCACCGGTCTCTGCACCGGTGGCTGCCCCGGCCTCTGCAGCGCTCGAGCCGGCAGTCTCTGCGCCATCGGCCGCGTCGGCCGCGTCGGCCGCCGAGTTGGCCCCGGCGCTGCCGGCCTCCGAGGTCCAGGTCGCGGCTTCGGCGCCTGATATCCGTCCGCGCCTGGTGCCATCGCCGCGTCCCCGCCCGGACGCGCCCGGCGCGGCGTCGGCCGCCACGGCCGCCTCCGATGTGCTGTCCCGCGAGCTGAACCGCCGCCCCGATCCGCCCCAGGCTCTGCCGCAAAGCCGAGGCGAACCCAAACCGATGCCAGCAGGCAAGCAGGTGGCCCTGGTTGGCCCGGCGCAGGCCAGCAAGGCCGAGGCCGAGGCGCAGTTGGAGCGCATGCGCGCGATGCTGGGCCAGACCGTGCGCGAGCCCGACAGCTTGCAAGCGCAGGTCTTCCAGACCCACGAGGGCTGGCGCGCCGCGATCTGGCCCTTTGCCAGCCGCGAGCAGGCCCAGCTGATCAATGCCACGCTGATTGCCCGTGGACTGAAGACCCGGGCGGTCGACTTCTGATTTCTGCCGCAGAATGCGGCCCATGCTGACCGTCAACAAACTGANAGCAGGCCCAGCTGATCAATGCCACGCTGATTGCCCGTGGACTGAAGACCCGGGCGGTCGACTTCTGATTTCTGCCGCAGAATGCGGCCCATGCTGACCGTCAACAAACTGATCGCCCGCGGCCAGGGCCTGGCCCCGGTCCTGCTCAAGCGCGCCGCCAGCGTCGAGCTGGACTGGGATGTGCGCCAGAAGAGCCGTTTCGACGCCACCGACAGCCAGGGCCGCCACCTAGGCGTGTTCCTGCCGCGCGGCACCGCCGTGCGCGGCGGCGATGTCCTGGTGGCCGAGGACGGCTCGCTGGTGCGCGTGATCGCGGCGCCGCAGGCCGTGCTTGAAGTGTGCGCCTGCGCCAAGCACGGCAGCCCCTTCGACCTGCTGCGCGCCGCCTACCATCTGGGCAACCGCCATGTGCAGCTGGAGCTGCAGCCCGAGCGCCTGCTGCTGGAGCCCGACCATGTGCTGGCCGATATGCTGCGCCAGATGCATCTGATCGTCAGTGAGACGCACAGCGCCTTCGAGCCCGAGGCCGGTGCCTATGCAGCCGAAGGCCATGCTCACCATGATCACGGCCATGCGCACAGCCATGCCGCGCCGGCACGCGGCAAGCCGATCGGCATCGCCGTCGCTGCAGCGCCCGCGCCGCATGTGCACGGCCCCGGCTGCAAGCACTGAGCGCCGATGCCGCGTGTTCGCCCGGCGCCAGCGCCGCTCACCGCCAGCGCCTGGCTGCAGCTGATGCAGCTGGCCTCGCCGGCCCTGCCAGTGGGCGGCTTCAGCTATTCGGAAGGCCTGGAGGCGGCGGTCGAGTCCGGTCGGGTCACGAACGAGGCCACGGCCACGCGCTGGCTGCTGGACCAGCTGCGCCTGGCCCTGGGCCGCGCCGACCTGCCGGCCTGCGCCAGCGCGATGCGGGCCTGGTTGAGGCAAGACCTGGCACGGGTCAGCGAGCTCAACGACTGGCTGCTGCAGACCCGCGAGACCCAGGAGCTGCGCCTGCAGAGCGAGCAGATGGGGCGCTCGCTGCTGGAGTGGCTGCGCAACAAGGGGCTGGGCGATGCGCTGAGCCAGGCCCAGCTCGCCCATCTGGCCGCGCTGCGCCCGGCGCCGAGCTGGCCCATCGCCTTTGCACTGGCCGCCGCTCAAACGGGGGCGCCGCTGCGTGAGGCCATGCTGGCCCATGCCTTTGGCTGGGCCGAGAACATGGTGGGTGCGGCCATCAAGGCCGTGCCGCTGGGCCAGAGCGCCGGCCAGCGCATGCTGCAGGCGCTGAGCGCCGAGATCCCGGCCAACGTCGACGCTGCGCTGGCGCTGCCCGACAGCCAGCGCCAGGCCTTCACGCCGATGCTGGCCATTCTCTCGGCCCAGCACGAGGCGCAGTACTCGCGGCTGTTCCGCTCCTGATGCGCGCTCTGGCCGCGCTGCTGCTGGTCGCCTGCCAGGGCGCAGCGGCCGAGGCCTTGCTGGAGCGCTTCTCGCACACCGCCTGGAGCGTCAACGAGGGCGCGCCGGCCGATGTCTGGACCCTGTCGCGCTCGCAGCGCGGCTATCTCTGGCTGGGCACCGGGCTGGGGCTGTATCGCTTTGACGGCGTGCGCTTCGACCGCTACCCGCTGGGCGAGGGCCAGCGCCTGCGCTCGACCAATATCAATGCGCTGATCGAGCTGCCCAACGGCGATGTCTGGATCGGCCTGTTCGCCGGCGGCACCGTGCGCCTGCGCGACGGCATCGCCAGCGCCCATGGCGAGCCGCAGGGCATGCCGCCGGGCCGGGTGCTGCGCTTCGCACAGACAGGCGATGGCACGCTCTGGGCCGCCAGCGCCGGCGGCCTGGCCCGTTATGAGCAGGGACGCTGGCAGACGGTGGGTGCGGACTGGGCCTACCCGGCGGCGGCGGCCGACTATGTGTTCGTCGACCGCCGCGGCACGCTGTGGGTCGCGGCGCCGGACACGGTGTGGTTCCTGCCGGCCGGCGAGCGCCGGTTCCGCCGCAGCGGCGCCCTGGTCTCTCGCCAGGCCGTGCTGGCCGAAGATCCGCAGGGGCGGATCTGGGTCTCGGACGCCTTGCTGGGCACGCGCCCGCTGGGTGCGGTGCCGGAGCAGCGCCGGCTCGCCGGGACCGCGCCGGTGGTGCAGGCCAAGCAGCTGCTGTTCGCCGGCGACGGCAGCCTGTGGCTGACCGATGTGCGCGGCGGCGTGCTGCGGCTGCCGGCACCGCAGCGCATTGCGAGCGGCCAGGCCCTGGTGGCGGCCGATCTGCCGGAGCGTTTCACGCGCCAGCAGGGCCTGCCGGCCGATGTGGCCGTGCCCCTGGTCGAGGATGCCGAGGGCCAGGTCTGGGTCGGCACCAATTACGGCATCAGCGGCTTCCGGCAGCGGCGGCTGCGCGAGGTGCCGGAGCTGGCGCTGAAGCCCCATCACGGCTTCACCATCATGGCCCATGCCGACGGCGTGCTGGCCACCAACTGGGACCAGCCGCTCTACCTGGCCCCGCCCGCGCCGCCGCAGCTGCGAGCGCGCCGGGCGCCGGTGCGGGCCGGCACGGCCGCGCCCGACGGGGCCTTGTGGGAGGTCGACAGCGAGGGCATCTGGCGCAGCGCCCCCGACGGGCGCTGCCGCATCGAGCTGGGCGTCGCCCCCCGCGTGCTGGCGCTGGCGCCCGATGCCGGCGGCGGCGCCTGGCTGGCCGTGGACGAGGCCGGCATCTTCCACGCCGACTGCGCCGGTGCGCGCCGCGAGCGCTCGGTCGAGCGCGGCAGCACGCTGCCGACCGCGATCGCCACCAGCGCCGATGGCTCCGTCTGGTTCGGCTACGACGACGAGCTGCTGCGCCTGGCCGGGGGCCGCGTGAGCCGCTACACGGCGGCCGACGGCCTGCTGGTGGGCCGGGCCACGACGATAACGCCGGCCCGCAAAGGCGGCGTCTATGTGGCCGGCGAGGCCGGCTTTGCGCGCTTTGACGGCCAGCGCTTCGGCGTCGTCAGCGCCGCGCAGGACGAGGCCTTCGCCCATATCACCGGCATCATCGAGATGCCCGACGGCGAGCTCTGGCTCAACGGCGGCCGCGGCCTGCTGCGGGTCGCCTCTGCCGATGTGGACGCGCTGTTTGCCGGGCCGCAGGCCCGGCTCAATTACCGCCTGCTCGACTGGCGCGACGGCCTGCCCGGCGTGGCCCAGCAGGCCCAGCTGACGTCCACCGCGCTACGCGATCGCGCCGGTCGTATCTGGGTGTCCACCAATCGCGGCGTGGCCTGGATAGATCCCGGCGATGTACCGCGCAATGAGCGGCCGCCGCCGGTCGAGATCCAGAGCCTGCGCGCCGGCGACCGGCTGCTGACGCCGCAAGCCGGCATGCGCCTGCCCGAGGGCACGCGCACGCTGGCAATCCGTTTCACGGCGCTGACCCTGGCGGTGTCGGACCGGGCGCGCTTTCGCTACCGGCTCGACGGCATCGACGGCGACTGGCAGGAGGCCGGCCATCGGCGCGAGGCGGTCTATGCCAATCTGGGCCCAGGCCGCTACCGCTTCCACGTCATCGCCGCCAATGCCGACGGAGTCTGGAATGCCGAGGGCGCGACGCTGGCCTTCGAGATTGCGCCGCACTTCTGGCAGAGCCCGGTGTTCCGGCTCGCCGCGGTGCTGGCCGCGCTGGCGCTGGCCTGGAGCCTGTACCTGCTGCGGGCCCGCGCGATCGCGACCCAGGTGCGGCTGCGGCTGGAGGAGCGCCACCGCGAGCGCGAGCGCATCTCGCGGGAGCTGCACGACACCTTGCTGCAGGGCTTCCAGGGGCTGATCCTGTCCTTCCATGCGGCCACGCAGCGTATCCAGGATCTGGAGCTGCGCCAGTGGATCGAACGCGCCATCGAGCGCGCCGAGGCCGCGATGATCGAGGGCCGCGAGCGCATGCGCGAGCTGCGCCATCTGCCCGAGCTCGGGTCCGCGCTGGAGGACGCGCTGGCGCTGGCGGGCGCGGCCCTGGTTGCCGAGGGCTGCGCCTTCCGGGTCAGCGTCAGCGGCGACCGGCGCCGACTCAGCCCGCTGCTGTGCGACGAGCTGCTGCTGATCGTGCGCGAAGCCCTGAACAATGCGGCCCGCCACGCGCGCGCCGGCAGCATCGAGGTGGCGCTGATCTTCGAGGATGAGGGCCTGCGTCTGCGCATCAGCGACGACGGCATCGGCATCGCCGCGCCCGTGCTTGAGCGCGGCTACCGCGAGGGGCACTACGGCCTGAGGACGATGCGCGAGCGCGCCCGGCGCCTGGGCGGCACCCTGGCGATCGGCGCCGGCCCGGCCGGCGGCACCCAGGTGGAGATCAGCCTGCCGGCGGCGCTGGTCTATGCGGAGGGTGGCGGCGGCTGGTGGTCGACGCTGTGGCGGCGCGGCAGACAGGGTGGGCAGGCTTGAGAGCTGGGGCCATTCCGGGGGACTTCGCTTGCGCGGAGATGCGCCCTCATGCATCATCGGCGCGCCTGATTCTGCGGCGACGCTGTCTTGGATTGCCGCGTGGATCGACCGAACAATATCCCTGTGGAGGATCAGATGCCCCGTAGTTTGCTGATGGTCGCCGCCTCGGCCTCGCTGGCGCTTTCGATGTCACCCGCCGCCGCCCAGACCACTGAGAAGAACGAGTTCGATCTCATTTGCCCGGGTATCGGCGAACGTCTGGAAGCCCATGAGCACTACGGCTTCGACTGGGACCGCAAGCAACACAAGTATGTTGGCCGCAACGATATCCAGTACGACAACGCAAAGATCGAGGGGAGCGCGCAAGTCGAAATCCACGAGGGTCAGGGACGCATCCGGCCACCGAAGCGCTTGCTGCCCCTGCTCGCATCGGGCGATCATGACGGCTGGTGGGATTTGCGCGACTTGAGAATCGACGCCAACAGCATCAAGGCCTCGTACAGGCTGAACGGACTCAACCAGCCCACAGTGGATATCGACCGGCGCAGCGGACATATCCGCATCGTGGGTATCGAAACCTTCGAGGGCAGTTGCAGCTCCTTCGATCCCGACAAGAAGCGCTTCTAAGGCGGCGACTGCTGTTTTCGTACCCGCTGCGCGCCAGCAATTCACGATCTTGGATGCCCGATGAAAGTTGCGCCCGCCTGGCCTGTCGCGCTCGCCGTCTACCTCGGCTACAACGCCATCATCTTCGCGACCTGGGCGACGGTGGGCGCCGACTACCGCAATCTGGTCTCCGCTGACCGCGTGCTGAGCAGCGTCGTGCTGCCGATGGTGCTGGGCGCCCTCTTCCTCGCGGCGGCCGTGTCGCGGCTCGGCTGGTGGCGACCGGTGCTGTTCGAGCCGACCCGGGCCCGGCCGCTCTGGGCGTTGGTGATCGTCGCGATCGCGATTACAGGCTTCGTCGGCACCAGCGCGCTGGCGATTCCCTGGTCATCGTTCGCGCCGCAGCATCTGCTGCTGCTGGCCCTGGGCACGCTGCTGGTGGGCTTCAATGAGGAGACCCTGACGCGAGGCGTGCTGCTGACCGGGCTGCGGGGATCGACCTCCAGCGAAGTTCGCGCCTGCCTGCTGTCCACACTGCTGTTCGGTGCCATGCATCTGCCCAACGCGCTGTTCGGCATGCCGCTGATCGGCGCGCCCATCCAGTTCCTGCTGGCCAGCCTGATGGGTTTTGCGCTTTACGTGCTGCGACGCTGCAGCGGCAGCTTGCTGCTGCCGATGGCCGCCCATGCGGCCTGGGACTTCATCTCGATGTGCTCGCAGGCCACGCAGGCCCAAAGCGAACTCTCGCCCTACTTCCAGTTCGGCGCCTACGGCGCGGCGATCATCGCCGTCATTGCGGTGCTGCGGTATGGCCGCAGCGACGAAAGCGGCGATACGCCACCAGCGCCGCAACACCCCAGACGAGCGTGACCACCACGCTGTTCTCCGGACCGAAGGCCCCACCGCTCAACCACTGCGGCGCCGTATCCACCGGCCGGAGATGGACGATGCCGGTCGTGTAGGCATTGCCGCTGACCGGCACATTGAACACATTGCCCTGGAACCAGTTCCAGCCGGTGTGGATGCCGCAAGCCATCCACAGCGAGCCCTGACGCAGCGCGACGAAGCTCGCCAGGATCGCGAACACAGCGATATTGATGCCGGCGACCGGCAATATCCCCTCGGTGGCAAAGTGCACCGCCGAGAACAGCAGGCCGGGAAGCAAGATGGCGAGCCACCCCGGCAGCTGCAGCGCGGCCGTCTGCAGCAGATAGCCGCGCATCAGTGTTTCCTCGGTCGAGCTCTGCACCGCCCAGACCACGAGCAGCATCACCACCGGCAGCAGCGCCGCTGTGCCACCGAGGGCCTGGGCCGGCGACGGCGCCAGCTGGTACTGCCCGGTGGCCAGCAGGATCAGCAGGCTCAGCGTGATCATGCCGGCCCCGATCAACAGGCCGATGCCGAATTGGCGCAGCGGCGCGCTGTCACGAAAACCCACCGACGCGAACGCGCGCCGCTCCTTGAATCGGAGCCAGAGCCACAGTGCCAGCAAGGCCCCGGCATTGGTGAAGAACTCCATCCACTGCGCGCCGAGCGAACCGGGCGTGCTCGCAAGGACCATCCCGTACAGAACGCTCACCACCAGGCCGACCGCCACCACCCCGACGCCAAAGATCAGCATCGCCGCCAGCCACCAGGCCGTGGGTCGGCTGGTTTCGGTCGCGCCCCGGACGAGCGCTGATTCGCGCAGATTCTCGACATTCATGAGTGCCCTGCTCCCACCTTGAAGTGCAAAGGAATCGACGGCGGGCCAGTGTCCGCGCCCGCCGGCGTCCGAGTCTATCCGCCCTCTCGGCAGCGGCGCGATGCTCAGTGGCCTGCAGCGACCGAGTCGCCCGAGCGCTTGCTAGCTAGCTGCCGGCGCGCGACTGCCAGGCCGCAGCGCTCCAGGTCGGCGCGGCCTCCTTGATCAAGCGAAGGATGTCGGCCGGCAGGTCGCCCGCGCCCGTCAGCTGCCGGACCTCCAGAACATCGTCCGAGCCGAAACCGGACGGCGCGCGCAGCGCCCACTGGATCGCCTCATCGAGCGAGCCCACCTCGATGAGGTAGAAACCGCCGACCAGTTCCTTAGACTCGGCAAAAGGCCCGTCCACCAGATAGCGCCGGCCATTCGCCACCGCGATGCGGGCGCCCGGCGCCGCCGGGTTGAGGCCCGCCGAGGCGACCAGCACGCCGGCCTGATGCATCTCCTCGTTGAAGCGCATATAGGCCTTGAAGAGCTCCGGGTCGAAGGCCGGCTGCCGTTCGCCCGCACTCTTCTCGTCCGCACTTGCCTGTGCCGTGATGATGAATCGCATGTCCTGCCTCCGAATGATTGGCTTGTTGCCCGGTGAAGCTACGACGAGCGAGCGGCGGGCCGATCGACAAGGGCATTGTCTTGAAGGCACGCTTGTCGTGGAACTGGCGACTGGCGTTCGGGGCGCGCGGCGCCGGCGGAGGCAGAACAACAATATGGCAACGCTCATGCGTTCGCCCGCCCTGCCAGCGAGTCCATCGGACTGCGAACGCCGCCGCCACCGACCTTGAGCACATGGGTGTAGATCATCGTGGTGGCCACATCGGCATGCCCCAAAAGCTCCTGCACCGTCCGGATGTCGTAGCCGGCTTGCAGCAGGTGGGTCGCGAACGAATGCCGCAACGTGTGCGGCGTGGCCGGTTTGTGAATGCCAGCGGCCGTCACCGCCCGTTTGAACGCGCGCTGAAAGGTCTGGTCGTAGAGATGGTGACGACGGATCACGCCGGAGCGCGGGTCCGTGGAGTGTGTGGCCTGAGGAAACACCCAGAACCAGGCCCATGACGCGCCGGCCCTCGGGTACTTGCGCTCCAATGCATCGGGCATGGCGACACCGCCCTTGCCTGCGGCCTGATCCGCTTCCCAGTAGACGCGCGCTCGGGCCAGCTGCTCCCGCAAGGCCGGCAGCAGCGAATCGGGCAGCATGACGACCCGATCCTTCGCGCCCTTGCCCTCTCTGACGATGAGGGCGCGATGATCGAAATCCAGATCCTTCACCCGCAGTTCAAGCGCCTCGCTGATCCTCAGCCCGGTCCCATACAGCAGCTGGGCCAGCAAGCGGTGCTCGCCACCCTCCAGCAGCGCAAAGATGCGCGCGAGTTCATCCTGGATAAGCACGACCGGCAGGCGGCGCTGGACGCGCGGGCGACCGATCTCCTGCATCCACGGCAAATGCACGCCGAGCACCTTGCCATAAAGAAACAGCAGGGCCGACAGCGCCTGGCGATGCGTCGAGGCGGCAACGCCTCGCTCGTTGGCAAGCCAGGACAAAAATGCTTCGACGGCATTGGCGTCCAGCGTGCTGGGATGCTGCAGCCGGTGAAAACGGATGAAGGTCCGGCACCAGTAGGTATAGGCCTCCTCGGTACGTTGGCTGTAGTGCAGGAACCGGATGCGTTCCCGCAACTGATCCATCAGCCGCACCGAGCGCAGCGGCGGCAAGGCAGCCCCGCCCGAAGATTCTGGCGGCTCCCTCCGGGGGGTGATTGACACGCTGGGCATGCGAACCTCCAATCCCGACGGCGCGCACTGCCAAGCATTAACCCCGAGCGCCCAAACCGCCCCGACAAGGGAAACTCACAGCGTGCCGCTTTCGCCGGCCTTTAATACTGTATAAAATAACAGTACAAATGCAGGAAATCAAGCAATGGCGGGGCCTGGCAGCCGATGGAGCCGCCGGCATTAGGGATCAGCTCCCGGTGTTACGCGGCAAAACTGTCTCCCCACAACAAAGTTAAACCGCACAAGGATGCGAAGGACTACTAAGGCGATCGCTGGAGCAGTTGGACTTGCGGCGTTGGCTGCGCTGTCCACGTGGGCCTATTTGCGCCCGTCCGGTAGCGTGCCGCTTGGCGAACCCGTAACCTTCGTCTTTACAAAGGGCGCATGGGTTGAATGCCTAGCCAATCCTGAATCTCAGGTCGTTGTCGTTTCTGTGGAGGCCGATGGCTTTGTGATTCTCGAACGCACGCCAAATATCAAGTCGGTTATGCAGGATCCCAATGGCACTGCCCAGTGCAATCGCATCGGAATAAGAGCTGCGACCGCGCCTGAGAATTTCTACGTGCCATTCAGCACCCTGCATAAGGTTGTCAACGGCAGGCGCGTCTTTTGGGAGAACGCGGGTGCGGTTTAACCCTTCATTGCAGCGGACCTGCGCCAGCTGCGCTGGCTGGTCCGCTGAATTCCAACGTTATGCAGCAGGCTAATCCTTCATCGGCGGGCCGTTCTTGGCCGGGCTCGCGCGGCGATCACGCGGGACAATTGGCATTGCCGTTCGCGAGTTCTGGCATGCCTGCGCCGGTGTCAGGTCTTGCCCGCCGTGATCTTGCCGGTAAAGGCCAGGCTGATCGTTCGCTTTTCTTGGAGCGCTGTCTGCCGCATGGTCAAGCACCAGCCTGTCGCCTCGGGCGTTTGCCACGAGGGTGTGGCTCCGGGCCGCAGGTTTCGTTTTCCACCGGCGGGGCTTTCAATATGGCTCCGCATAACCGGTCGCTCCAGCGGACGGCTTCGCCGCCCGCTGAGCTTTCACGTTGAACCGCAATGAAAACAGTCACGCTCGACGGAGCCGCCGTACAGGACGAGCCTTCGTTTCACGCGGAGTGCCAGCGAGTGTTCGGCTTTCCCTCCTTCTATGGCGGCAACATGAGCGCATGGGTCGATTGCATGGGCTACTTGGATGAGCCGGACGCGGGCATGTCCGCAGTTTCAGTACAGCCGGGCGAAATTTTGGTTGTAGAAGTCAAGAGCGCTAGCGCATTTAAGAGTGCTGCTCCCAGCCTTTGGTTGGCATTTCTGGAGTGCGTCGCCTTCGTCAACTGGCGGCGCGTCGAGGGCGGGGCAATGCCAATCCTTGCGGTATCAGCCTATGCATAGCAGCCCATTCCGGTTCAACTGGTCGCTCGAGCGGACGGCTACGCCGCCCGCTCAGCTTCGACGTTAGGCGGCGTGTCGTGGTCAAGTCTTTTCGGACACTCCGATAAGGCGGATTTGAAATTCAGTGGGCTACCACATGCTGTTGCTCGTACTGGCAAGGGGACTGGTAGCCCAGCGTCGAATGCAGCCGCACGGCATTGTAGAAATTGACGATGTAGTCGGCGATGTCGGCCTGCGCCTCGGGATGGTTGGCGTAGTCGCGCTGCCAAACCCGCTCCATCTTGAGATTCAGGAAGAAGCGTTCCATCACGGCGTTGTCCCAGCAGTTGCCCTTGCGGCTCATGCTGCAGACGAGGCCGTGGCGGGCCAGCAGCGCGGTGTGGGCGTGGCTGGCGTACTGACTTCCTCGGTCCGAATGCACGATCAATCCCGGTGCCGGCTTGCGACTGGCGATGGCCAAGCTCAATGCCGTGCACACCAGTTCCGCAGGCATGCTTGGCGCCATCGCCCAGCCGACGATCTTGCGCGAGAACAGATCGAGCACGACCGCCAGGTACAGCCAGCCGCTGCGGGTGCGCACGTACGTGATGTCGCTGACCCAGGCTCGATCCGGCGCGGTCGGCTTGAATTGCCGATCCAGCACATTTGCCGCGACCGGCAGGGTGTGCCGGCTGTCGGTGGTGTGGATGAACTTGCGCCGCCACCGTGCGCGCAGCCCGCCGACTCGCATCAACGTGCGGGCCTTGTGGCGGCCGACGTTCAACCCTTGCGCTTTGAGCGAGGCGCTCAGCCGCCGACTGCCGTAGCTGCGGCCACTGGACTCAAACGCGGCGCTGGCATGCGTAGCCAGGGGGCAGGTCTTGCTAGGCTGCTGACGCCGCTGGCGGGCGGCATACAAGCCCGAGCGGCTGATGCCCAGCACCCGGCACCACTGACTCACCGAGGCCTTCTTCGCGTTGACCGGTGCGGTCACCAACTCGTGAATCACTTCAATTCCCGGGCGAAGAAGGCCGACGCTTTTTTTAGTAGCTCGCAATCCGAGCGGAGTTGCAGGTTCTCAGCTTCCAGTTGCCGGATACGTTGCTGCTCAGGGGTCAGCGGTCTGCCGATTCCGGGGCGCCCGGCTGCTTCCTCGTCGAACTGCTTCAACCAGCTGCGCACAGCACTGTCAGTCAAGTCCAGGTCCTTGCAGACCTGCGAAACCGTCAGGCCCTGCTCTCGGATCATCTTCACTACTTGCAGCTTGAACGCAGGTTCCATGTTCCGGCGTTCGCGGCGGGGCTTCTTCTCTGTCATGCTCTTCTTCGTCTCAGGGGCTAAAGGCCCTTATCGAGGTGTCCAACAAAATTGGACCATGACAGCGCAATCCCCACTCGCACCCGGTTGTGCGCACTTGGCGCCACTCCGCGACGCCTCGTCGCACGCAAGGTGCGTCGCCTGTTCATGGCGTCAACACTGGCGGCCTGCAACAACCTTCCGCACCGCCATGTTCACGCATATACCTCTTTGGGTCTTCGCCGTTCTCGCTGTGCTCCTGGGCCTCGGCTACTTGCAGTCCCGCACTCGGCAGGTCAACCCGGCTGTCCTGCGCTTCGTCGCTCTCGGCTTCCTCTGCTACTCCCTCTGGGGTGTGGTCGGCTCTTTTGGCCCCGGTTGGCTGTCTCTGGCGCCTTGGTTCATCGGCTTGGCCGTCGCTGTTCTCGGCACTCGCGCTTCCTATTGGGCTCAAGGCATGTCCTTGGTCCCCGACTCCCGCCGCGTTCTGGTCCCTGGCAGTTGGCTTCCGCTTGGGCTCATGCTCGGCATCTTCGGTGTCAAGTTCGCACTGGGCTTCGCAGCTGGCGTAGGCGCTCCCGTCATTTCTGGCAGCCCCGGGGCAGCGGCCAGTGCTCTCGCGCTTGGTCTGCTCAGCGGTCTCTTCGCCGCACGGGCACGCGCCGTCGTCTCGGTCGCAAAGCAAGCACGCGCCGCCTAACATGTCGGTCAACCGGAGCGCCAACGGCTGGCCACCTTGCCCGCGAGGCGCTCACTGTCTATCCTGCGCCTCGCGGGCAAGGCGTCCATCCGTCGTCGCCCGGTTACCTCTACGTTGGGCGTCGTCAGGAGACCCGCATGACCGATGAATGGAGCAGCTCGGAGAAGAAAATTGCTCGCCGCGTCTTTGATGCAGCACTGCATCGCGAACTGGCTGAAGTCCTGCAAACCTTCAAGGCCATGGCGGCGAGCGCGAGTGATCCGGAAAGCATGTGGTCTACGGAAGATTTCTTGTCCAAGTCGCGGCGCGAAATTGACAGCAAGTACGACTACAGATATTCGCAGCTTCACGTTGTCTTTGGCCGACTGCTACGGGAGGGGCGGATATCTGAAGAAGATCTATCTGGGCTTTCGGAAAGCAAGATGAATGTCATCTTGCGAATCGCTGCATTTTGAAGGCCCTGCTGCCAGCAAGAGCAGTCGCCGCCCCCACCCCAAACCCCACCACCGCCGCGCCCGCCGCCAGCGCAAAGCCCTGCCCCGCCAGCGCCCAGACCAGCCAGGGCAGCAGGCAGGCGCTCGCCATGCCGGCCGTGGCCGCAGCCAGCATGCGCCGGGGGCCG
>NZ_JAQOWX010000138.1:0-13386 GCF_028462495.1 Paucibacter sp. XJ19-41 | reverse complement strand
GCGCGGCCGGCCAGTCGCTGGCCGCGCCCTGCGGCCGCAGCCGCCACAGCGCCGCGGCCAGGCCCAGCCAGAGCAGCGGCAGCAGGTAGTGCGTGGCCTGGGGCCAGGTGCCGCGCGGGCGCGCCCGCAGCAGCCAGTAGCTGCAGGCCAGCAGGCTGGCGATGAAGAGCTGCGGCAAGAGCAGCAGCCAGACGGTGGGCAGCCAGGCCAGCACGCCATAGACCGTGCTGCGCGCCAGCGCGTCCTCGGGCAGGGCCGCGCGCAGCCAGGGCCAGACCCAGATATTGCACAGCGCCAGCAGGCAGCCCAGCAGCAGGCCCAGCACGCCCATCTCGATATGCACGGCGACCAGATTACGCAGATACAGCGAGACCGCAAAGATCGCGTCGCGCAGGCCGCGCGGGATCAGGTAGCGGCCGTTGGCGCGCAGCCACCAGGCCAGCCAGCGCTTGTCGACGCTGGCCAGCGCATTGGCGGTCTCGACCACCTCTTCGGGGCTTTGCGCCTGGTGGAACAGCTTGCCCACCGCCGCGCCCAGATAGCCGCCGCCGGAGACGGTGGACATCAGGTCAAAGCGCAGCAGCGCGCCGCCGCGTGCTAAGGCCTTGACCAGGCCCAGGCTGAAGGTGGCGCTGCGGATGCCGCCGCCCGACAGCGCCAAGCCCCACAGNTCAAAGCGCAGCAGCGCGCCGCCGCGTGCTAAGGCCTTGACCAGGCCCAGGCTGAAGGTGGCGCTGCGGATGCCGCCGCCCGACAGCGCCAAGCCCCACAGCCCCTCGCCGCCGGGTGGACGCTTGGCGCCATACAGCGCCTGGCGCCGCTGCCTGACCAGGTCCGCAATCGTCTCGCTCATAGCGTCCACCTCTCACGAGTGGCCCAGTGTTGCACCGCCGGCGGCGGCGCGCATCCCTAAGCTCGTTTCACGGCCTCGCGGGCAGCGCGTTCAGCGGGATGCGCAGATAGGACACACCGTTGTCCTCGGCCGGCGGCAGCTGGCCGGCCCGCACATTGACCTGGATCGAGGGCAGTATCAGCGTCGGCACTTCCAGTGTCGCGTCGCGTGCGCGGCGCATCGCGACAAAGCTGTCCTCATCGATGCCGTCACGCATATGGATATTGCCGGCGCGCTGCGCCGCCACCGTGGTCTGCCACTGCGGGGCGCGGCCCTCGGGCGGGTAGTCGTGGCAGACAAAGACGCGGGTTGCGGGCGGCAGGTCCAGGATGCGCCGCATCGAGCGATAGAGCTGGCGCGCATCGCCGCCGGGGAAGTCGGCGCGGGCGCTGCCGACATCGGGCATGAACAAGGTGTCGCCGACAAAGACCGCATCGCCGATCAGATAGGCCATATCGGCCGGCGTGTGGCCCGGCACCAGCAGGGCAGTGACCTCGAGCGTGCCAATGCGAAAACTCTCGCCGTCCTTGAACAAGTGGTCGAACTGGCTGCCGTCGGGCAGGAAGCTGCGCTCCAGGTTGTAGAGCTTCTTGAATGTGGCCTGGACCTGGCGGATGTTCTCGCCGATCGCGATGCGGCCACCGACCTGGCTCTGCAGATAGCGCGCGCCCGACAGATGGTCGGCATGGGCATGGGTTTCCAGGATCCAGTCCACCGTCAGGCCCTGATCGCGCACACAAGCCAGCAGCTTGTCGGCCGAGCCGGTGCTGGTGCGGCCGGACTTGAAGTCGAAGTCCAGCACCGGATCGATCACGGCGGCGCGCCGGCTGAGCGGATCGGACACGAGATAGGAGACGGTCCAGGTCTGCGGGTCGAAGAAGGCCTGGATCTGCGGCTGGCTGCTCATGAGAGTCCTTTCGATCTATTGAATTACATTATATTTTTATGTATATTGTTGTCAATCGAAAGGAAAGGACCCTGCGATGAAGAGCGAAGTCTTGAGCCTGGATGTGGATCAGCTCCGCGCCGCGGCCGGCCGCGCGGTGGCGGCGCTGAAACTGCTGGCCAACGAGGACCGGCTGCTGCTGCTGTGCCAGCTCTCGCAGGGCGAGGCCTGCGTCAGCGATCTGGAGCTCAGCCTGGGCATACGCCAGCCGACGTTGTCGCAGCAGCTGGGCGTGCTGCGCAACGAGGGCGTGGTCGAGACCCGCCGCGAGGGCAAGAACATCTATTACCGCGTGGCCGATCCCAGCCTGCTGCAGATCCTGGCCACGCTCTACCGACTCTACTGTCCCGAAGGAGATGCCCGATGACTCTCACGATTGCCTGGACGCAATTCACCCCCGGCGCGGCCCTGGCCGGCGGCGCGCTGATTGGCCTGGCGGCCGCCTTGCTGCTGTTGCTGAACGGGCGCATCGCCGGCATCAGCGGCATCCTCGGCGGGCTGCTGCGGCCAGCACGGCGCGACGTGGCCTGGCGCGTCGCTTTTCTGCTGGGCCTGATGGGGGCATCGTGGGTCTACGGCCTGTTCGCGCCGCTGCCGGTGCCGCGCATCGAAGCCGGCACCGGGACCTTGATGGCGGCCGGCCTGCTGGTGGGCGTCGGCACGCGCTACGGTGCCGGCTGCACCAGCGGCCACGGCGTCTGCGGCCTTTCCAGGCTGTCGCCGCGCTCGCTGGTCGCGACCCTGGCCTTTATGACCGCCGGCTTTATCACCGTGTTCGTGCTGCGCCATCTGCTGGCGGGCTGAGGAGAGTTGCGATGCTGCTTATTGTCTTGAGTGCCGCCTTGGCGGGCCTGGTGTTCGGCCTGGGCCTGATCATCTCGGGCATGGCCGATCCGGCCAAGGTGATCGCCTTTCTCGATCTGGCCGGGGCCTGGGATCCCTCGCTGGCCCTGGTGATGGCCGGGGCCATTGCGGTGGGGCTGATCGCCTTCCGCCTGGCCGGCTCGCGCAGCCTGTCCTGGTTGGGCGAGGCCATGCGGCTGCCGACCGCGCGCGATATCGACCGCCGCCTGGTGCTGGGCAGCCTGGCCTTTGGCGCCGGCTGGGGACTGGCCGGCTTCTGCCCGGGCCCGGCCCTGGTGGCGCTGGGCATGGGGGAGGGCCAGGCGCTGATCTTTGTCGCGGCCATGCTGGCGGGCATGGGCTTGTTCGAGGTGCTCGAGCGCATGGGCCAGCGCCGCACCTGACGAAAAAAAGCCACCGCCGCAGCGGTGGCTTTCACGGGAGCGGCGTTGCTCAGGGGTTGATCAGGACCAGATCGGCCTCACGACCGGTCTTGGCCAGACCATTCAAGAGCAGCAAGCCGGTCTGCGACGGCGAGGCGGCAGCGCCGGCCGGGTTGTGGTTCACCGGCAGCGTGCCATTGAAGCCGACCGGCACGCCCAGCGAGTTGCCGATGCCGCTGGCAAAGCGCGGCGTGGCCGGCGTGTAAACCATATTGGTGATGGCATCGGTCTGGCTGCCAGTGAAGTAGTTGTCGAAGGCGAAGACCGAGAATCTGATCTGCTGGTTCGGGTCTGTCACCCCCAGATCGCTGGCCAGCACGGTCATGATCATAGTGCCCGACATCAGATCGGCACCGGCGAAGAAGCGTGCCACCGCCCCGCCATTGTTCGATCCGTCCGGATTGAGCTTCTGCACCCAGACGATGGTCTGGCCGCTGCTGGCGAAGGTGCCGTTCTCGGCGTTGTAGACCACAGCGTCGAAGATGCCATCGTTGTTGGCATCGACATAGACGTTGAACTCGGCCGGATAGGCCGGGTGCGCACGCTCGCCATAGGTCGAGATGCCGAACTGCAGGCCGAGTCCGCCCACATCCACCGCCCGCACGCCGGCTGCGCGCAGATCCACGATGGCCTGGCCACCGCCATAGGCTGGCTGCTGGCCGCTGATCTGCGGGCTGCTGCCGGTCAGCGAGAAGATCTCCAGCGGGCCAGAGACCGCGCCGCCGACATTGCTGATCGGCAGATTGCCTGCGGCCGCACCGCCCAGCGCCACATTGGTCGCGGCGACCACATTGGCGCTCTTGCGCGGCAGCACATGCCAGGGCACGCTGGCCCCGTCGGTGCCGTCGGCCACGGTGATGTAGCCGTCGAACTCGACGCCCTGCAGCAGCGCGCCGTTGCCCTGGTTGGCGGCCGAACCGAGGTTCCATGCAGGCAGCTTGGAGGCATCCAGCACCAGGCTCAGCGTGAAGGCCGCCGTGCCATTGGCCGGCACCGCGATCGAGGCCGGCGCATTCAGCACCACCGCGCCGCTGGCCGCATCGTCGGCATAGCGGAAGCTGCGGGTGATGGTGTAGGTGCGCGGCGTGGCGCTGTAGTTGCGCACCGCGACCTTCTTGCTCAAGGTCGTCACGCCGGTGGCGCGCGGGCTGCCGAAGGACAGGGCCGGGCTGTAGCTGTTGCTGGCGTCCCAGAGGCCGGTGGTCAGCGCGGCCGAGGCATTGACGCGCAGCTCACCGGCGCCGATGCGCGAGATCGGTGCGAGCACGCCGGGCTGGGTGGCCGGGTTGGTATAGACCGTCTGGTTGGCCGCATTCATCAGCCGCGCCTTGATCTCGGGCGGCGCCGCATTCGGGAACTTCTGCAGCAGCAGTGCGGCCGCGCCGGCAACCACCGGCGCTGCGCCCGAGGTGCCACCGAAGCTTTCGGTGCCGTTGCCGCTGCCGTTGACCGCCGAGACCGAGGCGCCGGGCGCGCCGATCTCGGGCTTGATCGCGGCAAAGTTGTAGGACGGGCCGCGCGAGGAGGTCGCGGTCATGCTGCCGGCCAGCGGGATGCTGTTGGCAGGGCTGACGCTGACCTGTGCCGTGTCGGTCGGCACCGACTTCAGCACATTGCCGATGGCCTGGGTGACGACCAGGCTGGGCACCATCGGTGCACCGCCACCGAAGCTGAAGGTGGGCGCGTCGCCGGCCGCATTGTTGGCGATCACCACACCGATCGCGCCGCGGTTCGCCGCGTTCGCCACCTTGATGCTGATCGAGCAGACGCCGCGATCAATCAGGGCCACGGTGCCGGTGAAATCGATGGTCGTCGCCATCTCGCAGGCCAGCGCGTTGGCCGAGCCGTTCGGGCCGGCACGCCGCAGCGTGCCGCCGAAACCGGCGCCTATCGGTGCCCAGTCCAGCGTCGCGGTGTTCGAATAGACGCCGGCAATGCCGGCCGGCGCGGTCACGACCAGCGGGATGGCGCCGGCATTGGCCATGCTGGTCTGCGCCACGCTGATGGCCTCGGGCGCGTTCGATGGCGAGCCGACGATGAAGGGGCGGTCCGCCGAGTTGCCGGCCGAGATCGCGGCGACGATGCCGAAGCGCACGGCATTGCTGATCGCCTCGGTCGAGGGGTT
Source organism: Paucibacter sp. XJ19-41 (assembly GCF_028462495.1). Taxonomy (NCBI): domain Bacteria; kingdom Pseudomonadati; phylum Pseudomonadota; class Betaproteobacteria; order Burkholderiales; family Sphaerotilaceae; genus Roseateles; species Paucibacter sp. XJ19-41. Next base: position 8,137 of record NZ_JAQOWX010000138.1, on the reverse strand, counting down.
CTCGCGCTGGCCGTAGCTGGCGCCCAGCGAGAGGTTGAGGATGTCGGCGGCGTCGGAGAAGTCCAGATCGCCGTTCGGGTCCATCGCCCATTCGATGCCTTGCAGGATCGCCAGGCCGTTGCAGCTGGTGGAGACGCTGCTGCAGACCTTGACCGCATACAGCGAGGCGCCGGGCGCCATGCCCTTGTGCAGACCGTCCAGGCTGGCGCCGGCGGCGATATCGGCCACATGGGTGCCGTGGCCGGAGCCGACGCCGGCGTCGATCGGGTTCGGATCGGCGAGCTGCGGGCCATTGGGCCAGGTCTCGCCGACAAAGTCATAGCCGCCGATCACCTTGGCGCTGGGGAACAGGGCGGCCGGTGCCATGCCGGCGGCGGCAGCGGCCGCGGCATTGAAGTCCGAGATCAGGCCCGAGCCACCGAGATTGCGGTGGGTGTAGTCGATGCCGGAGTCCAGCACCGCGATCTTGACGCCCTGGCCGCTCAGGCCCAGGTCCTGCAGCACCTTGGCGCCGACATAGGGCACGGTGCTGCTCAGGGCCTTCTGGTGATCGACCACCGGACGCAGCGCCGAGACGCCGGGCAGGCGCGCGATCTGCGGCAGCTTGGCGGCGTCTGCCGAGATCACCACGGCGTTGTAGGCCTTGCCCAGGCGGCCCAGTTCCTTGCCGCCCAGGGCCTGGATCTGGCCCATCAAGGCGTCCTGCTTGCTCTTCAGGCTGGCCATATAGGCCTGGCGTTGCGCCAGCGTCATGCCGCCGCCGGTCTTCTTCGCATTCATCGCCAGCGCCTGGGCCAGCGGTGCATCGGTCAGGCGCACGGCCACCTGCACGGTGCCGGTCTGCTGGCGCAGCAGGGAGTTGCGCTGCTGGGTTTGCGGGCTGGGCAGCGCGAGCGCTGCCGCCGTGTTGGGCAAGGGGGTCTGGGCGAAGGCAGCGCCCAAGGCCGCCATCGCGGCGGCGCTCAGCAGGGCGTGTCTTGCGGTACGGGGACTGAACATGGAGTTCTCCTTGTTGCAGAAGCAGGTGGCGTCAGGCGGCGGCGTTCAGGGGCGTGCGCGGGGCGCGCCGGCGCGAGGAGGCCCACAGCCCCAGGCCGGCGGCCAGCACCAGGCCTATCGTGCCGGGCTCGGGCAGCTCGGCATTGGTGGCGCCGGTCAGCTCGATGAAGTAGCTCAACGGGAGCTCGCTGCCGCTGTCAAAGCCGGTCCAGCCCGCCAGCATGCCGGCGCCGGCGTCGCCGCCCAGCACATCGTTGAAGCCGCCGGCCAGGAAGGAGGGGCTGCCGTTGGCGCCATCGGCGACGAAGCCACCGATGGCGACGGCCAGGTAGTAGATGCCGTCGCTGATCGGTGAGCTGGCATCGCCGCTGGGCAGCAGCGAGGTCAGGCCGGAGAAGTCGGGCATATCGTCGTTCATGTAGACGCCCAGGCCTGCGGCGTCGAAGAGGTAGAGCGCGGTGTCGAAGCCGGTGTCCTGGGTCTTGGCCGAGAAGCTGGCGGCATCGCTGATGCGGATCTTGTAGAGATCGACCTGGTGGCGTGGGCCGCCGCCGACCGGCACGCTGGCGGTCAGCGCGCCGCCGATACCGCTCAGCGTGTTGAAGCCGCTGTCATAAGTGGTCTGGGCCGTGCCCAGCAGGTCGCCGGCGCCCGGGGCGGTCTCATTCCAGACGAAACCAGCCATTGCGCCGGTAGGCAGGCTGAGGGCGGCGGCTGCGGCGAGCAGCGCGGCAATCTTCTTGATGGGTTTCATGAGGCAAGCTCCTGTGAGGGCGCGAATCCGTGAAGGACAAATGGCAATGTGTGTGGCACCGTGACCAAGCGTTCGCCGGTTCAGATCGGTCCCCGTACTGCCCATGCGGACCTTGTCGTCGGAACTTGCGCTGCCTGCCCTGCTGCGGCCCGGGAGCCGCCGCTCACCATGCCGCGAGGCCCGACGATAAGCCGCGCACCGCGCGTCGCACATCGCCGGGCTCCCCCACATTCATGGGGGGGGGGTCAGGGCTTGTCAGTGCGCGCAATAGGGCCCGGCCGTGACTTTCTTCACAGTGAAAACAGGCCGATAAATCGAGGTTTTGACCGCCGCCGGACCGGGTCTGCTCCTAGGGAATGTCCCAGGTCGGTTGTGCGGCCCTGGCAACGCGGCGGCGGCTGCGCCGCGTTAATGCGCTCTTAAACCCAGGCCCTCTAAGCTGGCCGGCTATCCAGACGAGGGGACGGGCGATGAGGGGACGAAGACAGTGGCTGGCGGCCGCGCTGCTGGCGGCGATGGCGGCGGCGCCGGCCTTTGGCGACGCGGCGATGAGCTGGGTCGGCCGCCATGCCCAGGCGATGCCGGCGGCCACGGCGGCCGAGATCAGTGATGCGCAGCTGCAGGCTTTCGGCGCGGCCGTCGGACAGGCGCGGGTGGTGGCGCTGGGTGAGCAGACCCATGGCGGGCGCGAGGAGTTCGAGCTGCGGCTGCGCCTGCTGCGCTATCTGCATGAGCACCAGGGCTTCGAGGTGCTGCTGCTGGAGAGCGGGGTGTTCGATATCGCGCTGCTGCAAGAGGCCATGCGGCGCGGCGAGAAGCTCGAGGCGCTGGCGCCCGGCAAGGTGTTCTATATGTACTCGAAGAGCGATGCCGGCCGTGGCCTGCTGCGCTATCTGGACGAGCACCAGGCCGGGCCACGCCCGCTGCTGCTGTCGGGCATAGACAGCCAGCTCAGCGGCGAGCTGAGCCAGCGCGAGCTGCTGCCGCGTTTGAAGGCGCGTCTGCGCAGCGCCGAGGCCGACTGGCCGCTGTTCGAGCGTCTGGCGGCCGTGCTGTTCACGCTCGAGCGGCGCGCGCCGCCGGCCGCCGAGCAGCAGCGTTTCGACGCGCTGGCCGAGCGGCTGCGCGGCCGTCTCTGCGCCGGCAAGCGCGGTGGCGAGGACGGCCTGCTGTGCCGCAGCCTGGCCGGCCTGCAGGCCCAGGCCGCGACCCTGTGGCGTGGCGACTACCAGCGCGACCATGCGATGGCCGACAACGTGCTGTGGCAGCTGCAGCAGCTCTACCCGGGCAAGAAGGCGGTGATCTGGGGCCACATCATCCATCTGGGCCGGGGCGTCAAGCTGGATGCCCAGCACCGCTTTGCGGGCGACATCCTCGGCGAGAAGCTGGGTCGCGACTACTACGTGCTGAACACGACGGCGCTGCAGGGGTCCTTCCTCGAATTCGCCTCGGGCCAGGTCCAGCCGGTGCCGCCGGCCTATCCGCGCAGCCTGGAGACGGCGCTGGCGCAGAACCCGGCCGAGTTCATCTTCCTGGACGCGCCGCGACCGATGCGCGCCGATCTTGCCGGCCTGCCCTCGCGCTCCATGGAGTTCGGCTATGGCCTGCCCACCGGCGGCGGCGCGGGCCTGGGTCGGCACTGGGACGGCGTGTTCTATATCCGCGAGCTGCGCCCGGTGACGATGGAGCGCTGAGGAGCGCGCCAAGGGTTCAGGCCACGAGCAGCTTGTGCACCAGCTCCGGCGTGGTCGCGGCCTCGTACTTCTTCATCAGCCGGGCGCGGTAGACATCGACGGTGCGCGGGCTGATGCCCAGGCGCCGGCCGATCAGCTTGCTGGTCAGGCCCTCGATCAGCAGCGCCGCGATCTCGCGTTCGCGGGCGGTCAGGTCGGCCTTGATCTGGCGGTGCGCCGACAGATCCTCGAAGCTCCAGATGCCCTTGGCATGCGGGTCCTTGGGGTCCAGCGCGCGGCCCGAGACATGGCACCAGAACAGCTGGCCGCCCTCGGGGCCGGCGACCCGGCGCATCACCCGGTCGTCGGCATAGAAGCCGGTGGCGTCCAGGCTGGCGACGATGCGCGCGCCGGTGCGCTCGAACTCGGCCGGGCTGGGGTAGAGCAGCTCGAAGCTGTGGCCGACGAGCTGCTCGCGCTGCGCACCGAAGATCGCGAGCACGCGGTGGTTGCAGTCCAGGATCTGGCGGCGCTCCGACAGGATCAGGCCGATCGGCGCCATCTCGAAGGCGGTGCGATAGTCCACGCTCATCCGAGCAGCGCGTAGGTGGTGGTGGCCTGCACGGCGAGGCGGCCGTCGGGGTTGGCAATGTCTATCGTGCCGAAGGCCAGGCTCTTGCCGCTGCGCAGCACCTTGGCGCTGATCAGGCAATGGTCCGCCGAGATCGGGCGCAGAAAGCTGGTGTTCAGCTGCACCGTGGTCATGGGCCTGAACTCGCCGAGCTCGGCCATCATCGCCAGCACCATCGCGGTATCGGCCGCCGCCATTGCGGCCTGGCCGCACATCACGCCGCCCACATGCACATACTCGCGCTTGACCGGCATCAGCAGGCGCACCGCGCCCGGCGCGGCCTCCTGCACCTGCAGCTCCATGGCGCTGATCCAGGGGGCGAAAATCGTGGGAATGGCGGCTTGCAGATCGCTGGCGCTGAGCTTCATGCGGGATGTCTCTCGGTGGTTTAGGCGATTCTACGTACCGCCTACGTATTGCATTAAGTAGTACGCTGAGCGCCGTTCGATAGCTACACACGGAGACAAATCCGATGAACAAACTCTACCCAAGCGCCGCCCAGGCGCTGCAGGGCATCGTCGCCGACGGCCAGTTGCTGGCGGTGGGCGGCTTCGGCCTGTGCGGCATTCCCGAGGCCCTGATCGCGGCGCTGCGCGACAGCGCGGTCAAGAATCTGACTGTGATTTCCAACAACGCCGGCGTCGATGGCTTCGGCCTTGGCCAGCTGCTCGAGACGCGCCAGATCAAGAAAATGATCTCCAGCTATGTCGGCGAGAACAAGGAGTTCGAGCGCCAGTACCTGGCGGGCGAGCTGGAGCTGGAGTTCACGCCACAAGGCACGCTGGCCGAGAAGCTGCGCGCCGGCGGTGCCGGCATCCCGGCCTTCTTCACCCGCACCGGCGTCGGCACCATCGTCGCCGAGGGCAAGGAGCTGCGCGAGTTCGACGGCCAGACCTATGTGATGGAGCATGCGCTGAACCCGGATGTGTCCCTGGTCAAGGCCTACAAGGCCGACAAGAGCGGCAATCTGGTGTTCCGCCGCACCGCGCGCAACTTCAACCCGGCCGCTGCGATGGCCGGCAAGATCACCGTGGTCGAGGTCGAGCAGTTGGTCGAGACCGGCGCGATCGATCCGGACGAGGTGCATCTGCCGGGCATCTATGTGCACCGCATCGTCGTCAACGCCAACCCCGAGAAGCGCATCGAGAAGCGCACTCTGTCCGAGAAGAAGGGAGCCTGATCATGGCCTGGACACAAGACCAAATGGCGGCCCGCGCGGCGCAGGAACTCGAAGACGGCTTCTATGTGAACCTGGGCATAGGCATTCCGACGCTTGTGGCCAATTTCGTGCCGGCGGACAAGGAAGTCTGGCTGCAGAGCGAGAACGGCATGCTGGGCATCGGCCCCTTCCCGACCGAGGACGAGGTCGACGCCGACCTGATCAATGCCGGCAAGCAGACCGTCACGACGATCAAGGGCTCGTCGATCTTCGGCAGCCATGACAGCTTCGCGATGATCCGCGGCGGCAAGATCAATCTGTCCATCCTCGGCGCGATGCAGGTCAGCGAGCACGGCGATCTGGCCAACTGGATGATCCCCGGCAAGATGGTCAAGGGCATGGGCGGCGCGATGGACCTGGTGGCCGGCGTCAAGCGCGTGATTGTGCTGATGGAGCATGTCGCGAAGAAGAAGGACGGCAGCGAGGACCTGAAGATCATCCCCAAGTGCACACTGCCGCTGACCGGCGTGGGCGTGGTCAACCGCATCATCACCGACCTGGGCGTGATGGATGTGACGCCCGAGGGCCTGAAGCTGGTCGAGCTGGCCGAGGGCGTGACGCGCGAGTTCGTGCAGAGCAAGACCGGCGTGCCGCTGCGCTGAGCCGGGTTTCGCTTCGTTACAGGGCCGCAGATCGCGGCCCTTTTTCATGCATCGCCGCGGCTGTCTCGGGCGTGCAATGCGGGCTCCAGCGTGAACTATGACCCGGGTCTTACGCCCTCTTGCAAAGCCGGGAGGCTCGTTACCGGGCGGGAGCCGTCGCTCCCTTAGATTGCGCCCTCGAATCCTAGCGAGAGCCCGCATGAGCACGATTGTTGCCGAGTCCACCCCCGTAGCGCCTGCCCAGCGCATCGCGCCGCCCCAGCAAAGCCTGAGTCTGCTGGGCGCCGCCACGGCCTTGAGCGCCTGTGGTGGCGGTGGCGGTGGTGAGGCCGGCGGCACCACGGCCCAGCCCGACTCGGTACCGGCGCCGGCCCCGGCCCCGGTTCAAGCGCCGATCAGCGACGCCGCCGCGGCGCGCTTCCTCGCCCAGGCCGGCTTCGCCGCCAGCATGGCCGATATCGCCAGCGTCAAGTCGGGGGGCTACGCCGCCTGGCTGGAGCAGCAGTTCCGGGCCAGCGGCAGCAGCTCGCACGTCGACTGGTTGCTGGCCAAGGGCTATGGGGCCGAGAGCTACAAATACAGTTTCAGCGGTGTCGACAACAGCCTGTGGCGCAAATGGCTGTCCTCGCCGGACGCGCTGCGCCAGCGTGTCGTGATGGCGCTCAGCGAGATCTTCGTGGTCTCGATGACGGGGCTGCCGGTGGCCTGGGGCAACTTCGCCGCAGCCGCCTATGTGGACATGCTGGAGCAGCGTGCCTTCGGTTCCTTCCGCGATCTGCTGGAGGGCGTGACCCTGTCCTGCGGCATGGGCGTCTACCTGAATATGCGCGGCAACAAGAAGGAGGACGGCAAGGGCAGCGCGCCGGACGAGAACTATGCGCGCGAGGTGATGCAGCTGTTCACGATAGGCCTGCACGAACTCAACCTCGACGGCACACCAGTGCTGGGCGCCGGCGGCCAGCCCAAGGAGAGCTACACGCTGGCCGATATCACCGAGCTGGCGCGGGTCTTCACCGGCTGGGATTTCGACGGCCGCAGCGAGACCGACCCGAGCTTCATGCGCCGGCCGATGAGCCACAATGCCGGCCGCTTTGCGAGCGGCGCGAAGCGGGTGCTCCAGGTCGACATTCCCGCCACGGCCGACGGGCCGACGGCGCTGAAGATCGCGCTCGACACCCTGGCCAACCATCCCAATGTCGGCCCCTTCATCGGCCGCCAGCTGATCCAGCGCCTGGTCTGCTCGCACCCCAGCCCGGCCTATGTGCGGCGGGTGGCCGGCGTGTTCAACAACAACGGCACGGGCCAGCGCGGCGATATGAAGGCGGTACTCGCCGCCGTGCTGCTGGACGAGGAAGCCCGCAAGGTCGGCAGCGCGCCGTCCAGCGGCCGGCTGCGCGAGCCGCTGCAGCGCTTCATCCAGTGGGGCCGCAGCTTCGGCCTGAGCTCGCCGACCGATCTGTGGAATGTCGGCGACACCTCCAACCCGGCCACGCGGCTGGGCCAGAGCCCGTTGCGCAGCCCCTCGGTGTTCAATTTCTTCCGCCCCGGCTATGTGCCGCCGAACTCGCAGCTGGGCAGCAACGGCATCACCGCGCCGGAGTTCCAGCTCTGCAACGAGAGCACGGTGGCCGGCTATCTGAATTTCATGCAGGGTGTCGTGGCCAACGGCATCGGCGAGCTCAAGCCGGTCTATACCGAGGAACTGGCGCTGGTGGCCGATGCACCGGCCCTGGTCGAGCGCGTCGCGCTGCGCCTGGCCGGCGACGGTCTGAGCGCCGCGACCAAGGCCACCATCGCGACCGCGCTGGCGACGATGAAGGTCGACACCGAGGCCCGCCAGCTCAACCGGGTGCAGGCCGCCGTGCTGCTGGTCATGGCCAGCCCCGAATACCAGATCCAGAAGTAGGCAGGCCCTTATGCATCACAGCAAGATCCATCAACTGCAGCGGCGCGAGTTCCTGCGCCGCGCCTCGGCCCTGGGCGTGGCCGGCGCCGCCGCGCCCTGGGCGCTGAGTCTGGCCGGCATCGGCGAGGCGGCGGCCGCCACCGCGCCGGGCGACTACAAGGCCCTGGTCTGTGTCTTCCTGCATGGCGGCAACGACCAGGCCAACACCGTCGTGCCTTACGACCCGGCCAGCCATCAGGCCTACCAGAGCCTGCGCGGTGCGATCGCAACGCCGCGCGATCAGCTCGCCGCCACCGCGCTGAGTCCGCTGGCCGATGGCCGCCAGCTGGCGCTGGCGCCGCAGCTGGGCCGGA
>NZ_JAQOWX010000137.1:0-13518 GCF_028462495.1 Paucibacter sp. XJ19-41 | reverse complement strand
GCGCCCGCCTGTGAACGGGCCGGCGGGCGGGCGGGCGGGCGGCTGGGCGGACGCTTGGGGGAGGTGCTCATGGCGCTATTGTCCCAGTTCGCCCGTTTCCCCCAATAGTGGGATAGCTGGCCGACCTTCCCCCCTCTACATTGCATCCATGCCCGGCGCGGATGGCGCCGGCGAACGTCCCAACGACGTCCTTGACTCAAGGACTTGCAACGCCCGCCCGGCAACCCCGGGTGGGCGTCTTTTTTGGGGGTGCGCTCAGCCGGCCGCCGTCTCGAAACCCTGGCCCAGGGCTTTCTTCAGATGCTCGGTAAACAAGCGCACCGGCCTGGGCGTGGTGCTGCTCCAGGGGTGGATCGCGTAGATGCCGTCGCCGAAGAAGCCGGCCGGCCGCCAGTCGGGCAGGATCTCCTTGAGCCGGCCGGCGCGCAGCGCCGGCGCGGCGCTGAAGTCGGGCAGCAGCGCGATGCCCAGGCCCGACAGCACCGCATCGCGCAGGATCTCGCTATTGCCGGCGCGCAGCGGCCCCTGCACCGGCACCTTGAGCCGCTCGCCGGCGCGCTCGAACAGCCACACGGCGGGGCCGGGCCGCAGATAGGGCAGGCAGGCATGCTGGGCCAGCTCGGTCGGATGGCCGGGTTCGCCCAGCTTCTTCAGGTAACTGGTGCTGGCCAGCAGCAGCGCCCGCGAGGCGCAGAGCTTGACGGCCACATGGGTGTCGGGCGGCGCGCTGGTGTGGCGGATCGCCAGATCGAAGCCCTCCTGGGCGAGGGGCACCAGCCGGTCCGACAGGTCCAGCTCGATGCGGATCTCCGGATAGAGCCGGAAAAAGCTCTCCAGCTGCGGCGCCACATGCTGGCGGCCCAGCGCCACCGGGGCGGTGATGCGCAAGAGCCCGCGCGGCTGGCCGGCCGCGTCCCGGGCCTCGGCCAGGCTGCGGGTGATCTGCGCGAAGCTGGCTTCGGTCTCCTCGACCAACCGCTGCCCGGCCTCGGACAGGCGCACCGAGCGGGTCGTGCGCGCGACCAGCTGCACCCCCATGGCGCGCTCCAGATCAGCGATGCGCTGGCTGATCGCGGCCTTGGACAGCGACAGCCGCTGCGCCGCCTTGGTGAAGCTGCCCACTTGGGCGATCACGGTCAGCGCATGCAGCTGGCCCCATAGCAGCTCGTTGCGGAGCTCGGGTTTGGTGGTGCTCATTGTTCGCATTATCGAACAATCAAATCAGCGCTCCTGCATTGGCAGCGAGGAACACGAAGCCTAGACTGGCCCAATTCCAAACCAGGAGACCGCCATGGCCGCCCCCGTCGCATTCAGCAGCAGCAAGGACATCACCCATTACATCGGCGGCGCCGCAGCCGAGGCCACCGCGGGCCGCAACCAGCCGGTCTACAACCCGGCCACCGGCGTGGTGGCGCGCCAGCTGCAGCTGGGCAACGCGGCCGATGTCGACAAGGCCGTGGCCGTCGCCAAGGCCGCCTTCCCGGCCTGGGCCGATGCGCCGCCGCTGCGCCGCGCCCGCGTGATGTTCAAATTCCTGGAGCTGCTGAATCAGCACAAGGACGCGCTGGCCGCGATGATCACCGCCGAGCACGGCAAGGTCTTCACCGACGCCCAGGGCGAGGTGGCGCGCGGCATCGACATCGTCGAGTTCGCCTGCGGCGCCACCCAACTGCTCAAGGGCGATTACACCGAGCAGGTCTCGACCGGCATGGACAACTGGACCATGCGCCAGCCCTTGGGCGTGGTGGCCGGTATCACGCCCTTCAACTTCCCCTTCATGGTGCCGATGTGGATGGCACCGCTGGCCATCGTGACCGGCAATGCCTTCATCCTCAAGCCCAGCGAGCGCGACCCCTCGCCCAGCCTCTTCATCGCCGACCTGTTCAAGCAGGCCGGCCTACCGGACGGCATCTTCAACGTCGTGCAGGGCGACAAGGTGGTGGTCGACGCGCTCTTGAACCATCCCGACGTGCGGGCGCTGAGCTTCGTCGGCTCGACGCCGATTGCCCAGTACATCTATCAGACCGGCGCCGCGAACGGCAAGCGCGTCCAGGCCCTGGGCGGCGCGAAAGACCAGATGGTGGTGATGCCCGAGGCCGACATCGAGCAGGCGGTCGACGGCCTGATCGGCGCGGCCTATGGCTCGGCCGGCGAGCGCTGCATGGCGATCTCGGTGGCGGTGCTGGTCGGCGATGTGGCCGACCAGATCATCCCCAAGCTGGCCGAGCGCGCGAAGGCGCTGAAGATCAAGAACGGCATGGAGCTCGATGCCGAGATGGGGCCTATCGTGAGCCGCGAGGCGCGCGACCGCATCGAGAACTACATCGCCACCGGCGTCGAGGAAGGCGCGACGCTGGTGGTCGACGGCCGCGGCCACAAGGGCGCCGGCTTCGAGGGCGGCTTCTTCACCGGCGGCACGCTGTTCGACCATGTGACGCCCGCGATGCGCATCTACAAGGAAGAGATCTTCGGCCCGGTGCTGGTCTGCGTGCGCGCCAAGGACTTCGCCGAGGCGGTGCAGCTGGTCAATGATCACGAGTACGGCAACGGCGTGGCCTGCTACACCAGCGACGGCAATGTGGCGCGCGAGTTCGCCCGCCGCATTCAGGTGGGCATGGTGGGCATCAATGTGCCGATCCCGGTGCCTATGGCCTGGCACGGCTTCGGTGGCTGGAAGAAGAGCCTGTTCGGCGATATGCATGCCTATGGCGAGGAAGGCGTGCGCTTCTACACCAAGCAAAAGAGCGTGATGCAGCGCTGGAGCTCCAGCATTGCCAAGGGCGCCGAGTTCGTGATGCCTACCAGCAAGTGACCGCCAGCGACTAAGGGCACAGCGCAATACCGGGCCTTTGGCCTAGGGATAGACTTAGGGGCTCCCACAGAACAAGCCCCTCAGCCATGTCCCTCAGCGAACAGTCGATCCTCGACGCCGTCCAGACCGTCATCGACCCGAACACCGGCCAGGATTTCGTCTCGGCCAAGCAGCTGAAGAACCTGCGCATCGACGGCGGTGACGTCGCCTTCGAGATCGAACTCGGCTACCCCGCCAAGAGCCAGATCCCGGCCTTCCGCAAGGCGCTGACCGCCGCCGTGCGCGGCGTGGCCGGCGTCGAGAACGTCCATGCCAGCCTGTCCAGCAAGATCGTCGCCCATGCGGTGCAGCGCGGCGTGCAGCTGCTGCCCAAGGTCAAGAATATCGTCGCCGTGGCCTCCGGCAAGGGCGGCGTCGGCAAGAGCACGACCGCGGTGAATCTGGCGCTGGCGCTGGCCGCCGAGGGCGCGCGCGTCGGCATTCTCGATGCCGACATCTACGGCCCTAGCCAGCCGATGATGATGGGCATCAGCGGCCGGCCCGAATCGGTGGACGGCAAGTCCATGGAGCCGATGGAGAACTACGGCGTGCAGGTCATGTCGATCGGCTTCCTGGTCGACAACGACGAGGCGATGATCTGGCGCGGCCCCATGGCCACGCAAGCGCTGGAACAGCTGCTGCGCCAGACCAACTGGGCCGACCTCGACTACCTCATCATCGACATGCCGCCGGGCACCGGCGACATCCAGCTGACCCTGAGCCAGCGCGTGCCGCTGACCGGTGCCGTCATCGTCACGACGCCGCAGGACATCGCGCTGCTGGACGCCAAGAAGGGCGTCAAGATGTTTGAGAAGGTCGGCGTGCCGCTGCTGGGCCTGGTCGAGAACATGGCCGTCCATGTCTGCGAGAACTGCGGCCATGTGGAACACATCTTCGGCGAGGACGGCGGCAAGCGCATGGCCGCCCAGTACAAGATGGACTATCTGGGCGCCCTGCCGCTGAACCTGTCGATCCGCGTGCAGGCCGACAGCGGCCGGCCCAGCGTCGTCAGCGACCCGGACGGCGAGATCGCCGCGCTCTACAAGAGTGTCGCGCGCCAGATGGCCGTCAAGATCGCACGCCAGGCCAAGGACTACTCGGCCAAGTTCCCCAGCATCTCGATCTCCAAGACCACCTGAGTGGTGAGCCCGCCAGCGATGAGCCAGCCAGCAGTCCCCGCCGACGACAACAGGCCCGCACCGCGTCCGGCCTTGCGCGTGGCCGTCGTGATGGAGCGCGAGGCCGCGCCGAATCGTTGGGAGGACTGGCGCTACCGGCTCGTCGATGTGGTCGAGCATGAAGAGGCCTTCGGCACGGTGCCGCGCGTGCTGCGCGATGACGGCAAACTGCAACGCTGCCTGTTTCCGAACTTCACGCTCGAACTCTTCCCCGACGAGGCCGAGGGCTATTACCTGAACCTCAGTTCGGGCGCGCCGGTCTGGTTCGTGGTCTGGCGCATCGATGACGAAGACCCCTCGCGGGCCTGGGCCGAGACCGTCAGCCTGTCCTATACCGAGGCCGGCCGCTGGCTCGATGCGCAGGAGCGGGTCGACAATGTGCCGCTGCCGGACGATGTGCGTGACTGGCTGCAGGCCTATACCGATCAGCACTACCGGCCCGAGCCCAAGAAGCGCCGCCGCCCGCAATCCTTCGTCTCGCCCGGGGAGCGCGGCTGATGGCCGACCCAACGCAACAGCAAGCGGCCACCGGCTTCTTCTCGCGCTGGTCGCGGCGCAAGGAGGAGGCACGGGCGGCGGAGGTGATCGTCGCTCCCGAGCCGACGCCCGAACCTCCCGTCGAACCTGCTCCCGCCGCCGAGCCCGAGAAGCCCGCGCTGACGCTCGACGATGTCGCCCAGCTGCGCCACGAATCCGACTTCTCGCCCTTCGTCGCGCGCGGTGTCGATGAGGACGTCAAGCGCGCGGCGATGAAGAAACTGTTCTCCGACCCACACTTCAATGTGATGGACGGGCTGGACACCTATATCGACGACTACAGCCAGCCCGATCCGATTCCGCCGGCCATGCTGCGGATGATGAACCAGTCGCAATTCCTCGGCTTGTTCGACCACGAGAAGCAAGAAGAAGAAAACGTGGAAACCGCACAGGTCGAGACGACTGCAACGATCCCTGCCCCCGAAGCCCTAGCCACCGCCAGCCATGACCACCCTGATCTGCGACTGCAACAAGACCATGCCCCTGGACAGCCGGCAGCTGATCCAGGCGCTCGGGCCTGAGGCCGGCGCGGGGCTAGAAACCCTGCACACGACGCTGTGCCGGCGCGAGGCCGGTGCCTTCCAGCGCGCGGCCAAGAGCGGCGAGGACCTGCTGGTGGCCTGCACCCAGGAAAGCCGCCTGTTCCTGGACCTCAACGAGCAGACCGCCGGCGCGCCGGGCCTGACCGAGCGGCCGATCCGCTTCGTCAATATCCGCGAGACCGGCGGCTGGTCCAAGGACGCCAAGGACGCCGGCCCGAAATTTGCCGCACTGCTGGCCGTGGCCCAGCTGCCCGAGCCCGAGCCGGTCACCACGGTCAGCTACCGCTCCCAGGGCCGGGTGCTGGTGATAGGCCCGACCGAGCGTGCCGCGCGCGCGGCCGAGATGCTGGCCGACAAGCTGGAAGTCAGCCTGCTGCTGCAGGGACCGGGCACGCTGCCGCAACCGCGCACGATGGCCGTGCATGCCGGCGACATCACCGGCATCAGCGGCTGGCTGGGTGCCTTCGAGGTCAGCTGGCAGAGCGGGAATGCCATCGATCTGGATCTGTGCACCCGCTGCAATGCCTGCATCGACGCCTGTCCCGAGGGCGCGATCGACTTCAGCTACCAGGTCGATATGGGCAAGTGCGGCAGCCATCGCGACTGCGTCAAGGTCTGCGAGGCGGCCGGCGCGATCAATTTCGATCGTGCGGTGCAGCCATTCAGCGAGAACTTCGACCTGGTGCTGGACCTCGGCGCCCGGCCGCAGATCGCGCTGCACCAGCCGCCGCAGGGCTATTTCCATGCGGCCGATGACAAGAGCCTGATGGCCGCCGTGCTACAGCTGCGCGAGGCCATCGGCGAGTTCGAGAAGCCCAAGTTCTTCAACTACAAGCAAAAGCTCTGCGCCCACAGTCGCAACGAGCAGATCGGCTGCACGGCCTGCATCGACGTGTGCTCGGCCCAGGCGATCCGCAGCGACGCCTCGCTGAAGGGCAAGAGCAGCAAGGGCGGCGGCGCTGCGCTGGCCGGCATCATCGTCGAGCCGCATCTGTGCGTGGGCTGCGGTGCCTGCACCACGGTCTGCCCCAGCGGCGCACTCAGCTATGCGACGCCGCGGCCCGACGAGATGGGCAAGCGCATCCGGACGATGCTCAGCACCTATGCCCGCGCCGGTGGCCGCAACGCCGCGCTGCTGCTGCACAGCCAGGGCGGCGGAACGAAGCTGATCGGCGAGCTGGGTCGCAGCGCGCGCACCAGCAAGACCGTGCGCGGCGTGCCGGCGCGCGTGCTGCCGATGGAGGTCTGGCATACCGCGTCCAGCGGCATCGAGCTGTGGCTCTCGGCCATCGCCTATGGCGCCAGCCAGGTCTGGGTGCTGATGACCGAGGAGGAGGCACCGGCCTACCGCGCCGCCGTGCAGGCCCAGATGGCCGTGGCCCAGACCATCCTGCACGGCCTGGGTCTGCAGGGGCAACACCTGGCCCTGATCTCGGCCAGCGAGGCGGCCCAGCTGGACGCCGCGCTGCAGGCCGCGCCCGCGCAGACCGTCGCCAAGCCCGCCAGCTTCAGCGTCCAGGCCGACAAGCGCGCCAGCCTGGAACTGGCGATCGAGCATCTGCTGGCCCAGTCCGCCGCGCCGCCGGAAGTGATCGCGCTGCCCGCGCCGGCCAGCCCGCTGGGTAGCCTGATCGTCGATGCCGACCGCTGCACCATGTGTCTGAGCTGCGTCAGCGCCTGCCCCGAGGCCGCGCTGGCCGACAACCCCGACAAGCTGCAGCTGCGCTTCATCGAGAAGAACTGCGTGCAGTGCGGGCTGTGCGCCGGCACCTGCCCCGAGCAGGCCATTAGCTTGGAGCCGCGCCTGTGGCTGGCGGACGGCGGCAAGGCGCGCAAGGAGCAGCGGGTGCTCAATGAGGTCGAGCCCTTCTGCTGCGTGCGCTGCGCCAAGCCCTTCTCGACCCCGAACGCCGTGCAGCTGATGATCGCCAAGCTCGGTGGCCATGCGATGTTCCAGGGCGCCGGCGCCCAGCGCCTGAAGATGTGTGCCGACTGCCGCGTGATCGATATGCACAGCAACCCGAATGAAGTGAGGATCACCGATCTATGAGCAGCGCCGCCGCGATGAACTGGAGCACGCCGGACGACAGCGAGGAGCTGGCCCGCGCCGAGGTCTATGGGCTGCTGGCCAGCCTCTTCTACGCGCCGCCGTCGACCGAGCTGTATGAACAGCTGAGAGTCGCGGTGACCGAGGCGCCCAGCGCCGGCGGCTTCCTGGAAACCAGTTGGTCCGAGCTGGTAGCCGTGTCGCGACGGCTGTCGCAGGTCGAGATCGAGGCCGAGTACGGCGCGCTGTTCGGCGGCGTCGGCAAGCCCGAGATCTTTCTGTATGGCAGCTGGTTCATCGCCGGCTATCTGAACCAGAAGCCGCTGGCCGATCTGCGCACCGACCTGGCACGGCTGGGCCTGGAGCGGGCCGAAGCCGTGCTGGAGACCGAGGACCATATCGCCAGCCTCTGCGAGGTGATGCGCTACCTGATCGCCGGCGAGGATCTGGCGGTCAGCAATCTCGCGACCCAGCAGCGCTTCTTCAACAGCCATCTGCGGCCCTGGGTCGACAACCTCTGCGATACGGTGATCGCACATCCACGCGCCGACTTCTACCGCGCCCTGGCCGGCTTCACACGCGACTTCTGCGCGGTGGAGGGCCAGGGCTTTGATCTGCTGGAGGCCTGAGATGTCCGAGGGTGTCGGTCGGAATCCACAACCGCGCCAGCGACAACGTAATTTCCCTAGTACCCTGCGCCCCGCCGAGTCCTACATTTAGGGGACGAGTCGGCACCCGGTCCGCTGCCTAAAAACGGGCCCACACTTTCTCGGAGCATGAAAGTATGAAAAACAAGACCGTTGGTGAACCCTCGCGCCCGACCGAATCCTCGCTGCAACGTCGCGGCGTTCTGCTGGGCGCAGGTGCCGCAGGCGCAGCCCTGCTCGCGGCCAAGACCCTGACCGGCACGGCGCCCGCCGCCCCGGTGGTGGCCGAAGTCGCCAAGACGCTGGCCGAGACCGGCAGCGGCTATCAAGTGACGCCGCATGTGCTGCGTTACTACGAAACCGCCCGTTCCTGATCGTCGGCCCCGGCCACTGCATTGACGGGCCCCAGGCCCTCTGGAGACATCATGCTGCTCACGCGCAAATCCTCGGCCCAGGCGGGTAGCCCGGCCGCCTCAGGTCTTGTCAACAGTCTGTCGCGCGGCGTCGCCCGTGCGATTCCGACCATGGACCGCCGCGTCTTCCTGCGCCGCTCCGGCCTCGGTGTGGGGGCAGGTCTTGCCGCCACCCAGCTGAGCCTGGTGCAGAAGAAGGCCCATGCGGCCGATGCACCCGCCGCCGGCGCCGAGCGCAAGGTGGAAGTCAAGCGCACCGTCTGCGGCCACTGCTCGGTGGGCTGCGCGGTGGACGCCGTGGTCGAGAACGGCGTCTGGGTGCGCCAGGAACCGGTGTTCGATTCGCCGATCAACCTCGGCGCCCATTGCGCCAAGGGCGCGGCGCTGCGCGAGCACGGCCATGGCGAGCACCGGCTGCGCACGCCGATGAAGCTGGTCAATGGCAAGTACGAGAAGATCACCTGGGACGTGGCGCTCAACGAGATCAGCGCCAAGATGCTCGAGCTGAAGAAGCAGAGCGGCCCGGATTCGATCTTCGTCGTCGGCTCCAGCAAGCACAACAACGAGCAGGCCTATCTGCTGCGCAAATGGGTCAGCCTCTGGGGCACCAATAACTGCGACCACCAGGCGCGCATCTGCCACTCCACCACGGTGGCCGGCGTCGCGAACACCTGGGGCTATGGCGCGATGACCAATTCGTACAACGACATGCGCAACTCGCGCGCGGCGATGTACATCGGCTCGAATGCGGCCGAAGCCCACCCGGTCTCGATGCTGCACATGCTGCATGCCAAGGAAACCGGCTGCAAGATGATCGTGGTCGACCCGCGCTTCACCCGCACGGCGGCCAAGGCCGACGACTACGTGCGCATCCGCTCCGGCTCGGACATCCCCTTCGTCTTCGGTCTGGTCTATCACATCTTCAAGAACGGCTGGGAAGACAAGCGCTACATCCAGGACCGCGTCTACGGCATGGAGAAGGTGCGCGAGGAGATCATGAGCAAGTGGACACCGGACAAGGTGTTCGAGGCTTGCGGCGTCGATGAGGCGACGGTCTACAAGACCGCCAAGACCCTGGCCGACAACCGCCCCAGCACCATCGTCTGGTGCATGGGCCAGACCCAGCACACCACCGGCAATGCCGTCGTGCGCGCCTCCTGCATCCTGCAGCTGGCGCTGGGCAATGTCGGCGTCAGCGGCGGCGGCACCAATATCTTCCGTGGCCACGACAATGTGCAGGGCGCCACCGACGTGGGTCCGAACCCCGACTCGCTGCCCGGCTACTACGGCCTGGCCGAGGGCTCGTGGAAGCACTTCGCCAAGGTCTGGGACCTCGATTTCGAGTGGATCAAGAAACAGTACGCGCCGGGCATGATGACCAAGCCCGGCATGACCGTCTCGCGCTGGATCGACGGCGTGCTGGAGAAGAACGAGCTGATCGACCAGGACAGCAATCTGCGCGGCCTGTTCTTCTGGGGTCACGCGCCGAACTCGCAGACCCGCGGCCTGGAGATGAAGAAGGCGATGGACAAGCTCGACCTGCTGGTCGTCGTCGATCCCTTCCCCTCGGCCACCGCCGCGATGGCGGCGATGCCTGGCGAGGAACTGAACCCGAACCGGGCGGTCTATCTGCTGCCGGCCTGCACCCAGTTCGAGACCAGCGGCTCCTGCACCGCATCGAATCGCTCGCTGCAATGGCGCGAGAAGGTCATCGAGCCGCTGTGGGAATCGCGCACCGACCACATGATCATGTACCAGCTGGCCCAGAAGCTGGGCTTCGACAAGGAGCTGGTCAAGAGCCACAAGCTGGTCAAGGGCAAGGGCGGCATGGACGAGCCCGAGGTCGAGTCCATCCTGAAGGACATCAACCGCAGCGTCTGGACCATCGGCTACACCGGCCAGAGCCCGGAGCGCCTGAAAGCGCATAAGCGCAATATGAATGTCTTCGACGTGAAGACGCTCAAGGCCAAGGGTGGCATCGACAAGGAAACCGGCTACAAGCTCGACGGCGACTATTTCGGACTGCCCTGGCCCTGCTACGGCACGGCCGAACTCAAGCACCCCGGTTCGCCCAATCTCTACGACACCTCCCGGCATGTGATGGAGGGCGGCGGCAACTTCCGCGCCAATTTCGGCGTCGAGCGCGAGGGCGTCAGCCTGCTGGCCGAGGACGGCTCGCACTCCAAGGGCGCCGAGATCACCACCGGCTACCCCGAGTTCGACCATCTGCTGCTGAAGAAGCTGGGCTGGTGGGCCGACCTGAGCGAGGCCGAGCAGAAGGCCGCCGAGGGCAAGAACTGGAAGACCGACCTGTCCGGCGGCATCCAGCGTGTCGCGATGGCGCACGGTTGCCACCCCTTCGGCAATGCCAAGGCCCGCGCCGTGGTCTGGAACTTCCCCGACCCGATACCGCAGCACCGCGAGCCGCTGTACTCGACCCGCCCGGACCTGGTCGCCAAATACCCGACCCACGACGACAAGAAGGCCTTCTGGCGCCTGCCGACGCTCTACAAGAGCGTGCAGGAAAAGAACAAGGACATCGGCAAGACCTTCCCGCTGATCATGAGCTCGGGCCGCCTGGTCGAGTACGAGGGCGGCGGCGAGGAAACCCGCGCCAACCCCTGGCTGGCCGAGTTGCAGCAGGAGATGTTCGTCGAAATCAACCCGGCCACCGCGAACGACCGCGGCATCCGCAACGGCGAGGACGTCTGGGTCACGACCCCGACCGGCGCCAAGCTGACCGTCAAGGCCCTGGTAACCGAGCGGGTGGACCGCGAGACCGTCTGGCTGCCCTTCCACTTCTCGGGCCGCTGGCAGGGCGTGGATCTGCTCAAGTACTACCCCGAGGGCGCGGCGCCCATCGTGCGTGGCGAGGCCATCAACACCGCGACCACCTATGGCTACGACAGCGTGACCATGATGCAGGAGACCAAGACCACGGTCTGCCAGGTCCAGAAAGCCACTGCCTAACAAGCCCCGGAGACTTCCATGGCAAGAATGAAATTCATCTGCGACGCCGAGCGTTGCATCGAGTGCAACGGCTGCGTCACCGCCTGCAAGGCCGAGCATGATGTGCCCTGGGGCGTGAACCGCCGCCGCGTCGTCACGCTCAACGACGGCGTCGCCGGCGAGCGCAGCATCTCGGTCGCCTGCATGCACTGCTCCGACGCGCCCTGCATGGCCGTCTGCCCGGTCAACTGTTTCTACCGCACCGACGAAGGCGTGGTGCTGCACGACAAGGACATCTGCATCGGCTGCGGCTACTGCTCCTACGCCTGCCCCTTCGGCGCGCCGCAGTTCCCCAGCAATGGCGCCTTCGGCCTGCGCGGCAAGATGGACAAGTGCACCTTCTGCGCCGGCGGCCCCGAGGAACATGGCAGTGCCGCCGAGAACGAGAAGTACGGCCGCAACCGCCTCTCCGAAGGCAAGCTGCCGGCCTGCGCCGAGATGTGCTCGACCAAGGCCCTGCTGGGCGGCGATGGCGATGTGGTGGCCGACATCTTCCGCAGCCGGGTGCTGCAGCGCGGCAAGGGCAGCGAGGTCTGGGGCTGGGGCACCGCCTACGGCAAGCCCACGCAGGGCGCGGCAGCACCGGCCGGCGAGGTGCGCAAATGAGGGGCGGCCTGCTGATCGCCACGACCCTGTGCCTGCTGGCCCTGGCCGGCTGCGAACGCGCCCAGACCCAGGACGCCTCAGCCCGCAAGATCGACGCCCCGGCCTGGGCCACCTCCGAGGCGGCCAATCCCGGTTTCGCGGCAGCGGGCTTCAAGCCCGGCGACAAGACGGCCTGGGAAAACCAGATCCACAAGCGCAATCAGGCGCAAAACGACTACGTGCGCTGAGCACCACCGGAGAGCCGCGATGCAATATCCGTTCACCCGCTCATGGGTCAAGGCGGCCGCGGGGCTGGGCATGGCCGTGCTGCTCTCGACCGGCGCCCTGGCCCAGACCGCGACCGACCCGGCCGCCGCTGCCGCGGCCTCAGCCCCGGCCGGCTTCGTCGCCCCCGCGCTGCCGCAGGCCGACGAAAGCAATGCGCTGCGTGCCAAGAGCCAGCCCGGCAATAACGCGCCGTTCTGGCGCGGCGTGCGCGAGTCGGGCGTCGAGAAAGGCATCAGCAATCTGCCCGGTGTCGAGAAAGGCGTGCTGATCCAGGAGTTCGTGCAGTACCCGGGCTCGCGCCTGACCACGGCCGGCGAGGCCTGGCGCCAGGTGCGCAACAACTGGATCATTCCTTACGGCGGAGCTCTGCTGGGCATCGCGGTGCTGGCGCTGGCGTTGTTCTACTTCGCCAAGGGTCCGATGGGTGGGCACACGCCCGATACCGGCCGCAAGATCGAACGCTTCACCTACTTCGAGCGCGCCGCGCACTGGAGCAATGCGATCGCCTTCAGCGTGCTGGCGATCTCCGGCATCGTGATGGCCTTCGGCAAGTTCTTCCTCTTGCCCATCATCGGCGCCACCTTGTTCGGCTGGCTGACTTACGCGCTGAAGACCGCGCACAACTTCGCCGGCCCGCTGTTCGCGGTGTCGCTGATCATCGTGTTCCTAACCTTTGTGCGCGACAACCTGCCGACCCGCCATGACTGGACCTGGCTGCGCCGGGCCGGCGGCATGTTCGGCGGCCATGAGGTGCCGTCCGAGCGCTTCAATGCCGGCGAGAAAGTGGTGTTCTGGGGTGGCGTGTTCTTCCTCGGCGCCATCGTCGTCGGCTCCGGTCTGGTGCTGGACATGCTGATCCCCGGCCTGCTCTATACCCGCGGCGATATGCAGATCGCGCACATGATCCATGCGGTCGCGGCCGTGTTGATGATGGCGCTGTTCCTGGGCCACATCTATATGGGCACGCTGGGCATGAAGGACGCCTACAAGGCGATGAAGACCGGCTATGTCGACGAGGCCTGGGCGCGCGAGCACCACGAGCTCTGGTTTGATGACATCAAGGCCGGCAAGATCCCCGCGCAGCGCACGCAGCCGGCCAAGCCGGCGGATGGCGTCGCTGCCCAGCACTGAGACAAGACACACGAGGACGACAAGCCATGCGCGCACTCACCACGACTCTGGCCCTGGCCCTGCTGGCCGCCGGCTCGGCCTGGGCCAAGCTGCCCGCCCCCAGCGACGAGGCCAAGGCCGCGGCCGCTGTCACGGCCGCCAAGAACGCCTGGAACGACAAGGTCGGCGGCTACCAGCTGTGCCAGTCGATGAACCGCGTGGCCGAGCACTACCGCAAGACCGCGAAGGCCGAGGGCCGCACCGCCGCCGCGCCGGTGGACACGCCCGCCTGCGCCGATCCCGGCGCCTTC
>NZ_JAQOWX010000136.1:0-13525 GCF_028462495.1 Paucibacter sp. XJ19-41 | reverse complement strand
CGCCGCCGCGCCATGCTGCCAGCCCTCGGCCAGCGCGCGCAGCCACTGCAGCACGCCCTGCTGCATCAGCGAGGCCGGTGCGCCGGCCTTGCCCAGGGCCTCGGCGCTGGCATCGAAATCGTCGAGCAGGCGGCGCAGCCGGCTGGCGTCGGGACGCTGTCGCTCCAGCTGGCGCAGCGTGACGGCGCGGTAGGCCTCGTTGAGACAGCGGTTCATATGCGGCTGCCAGACCACGCCGGGCCGGCCGTGGCGCAGCGCATCGTCATAGGCCTGGGTCAGCACCGCCTCGGCGCCGTCATGGCTGCCGTTCCACAGCAGGGCCACGCCCAGATAGTTCAGCACCATCAGGCTGACCAGCGGGGCCTGGCCGGCGTCGGCCAGCTGGGTGGCCAGCATCGCGGTCTCGATGGCCTCCTCGTTATGGCCCAGATTGCCGGCCGCATAGGAGAGCAGGGCCAGCGCCTGGGCCTCGCTGGCCAGATGGCCGGCCTCATGGGCTTGCTGGCTGGCGCGCATGAACAAGGCATAGGCCTGGCGGTAGGCGGCGCTGATGATCAGCTGGCGTCCCTGGCGCAGCAGCGCCTGGGTGTCCGGTGGCACCTCGTCGCCTGACAGCGTGGCCAGCCAGGACGGCGAGCGCAACTCCTGCTGCATATGGTTGTTGCAGGCCTCCCGCCCGCTCCCGTCGCTTTTCATTGTTTTGAAGACCTGTCACCTGTATTGGGGACAAATGTAACAAGTTGCAGGCGTGGCGCGCCCCGGTGTTGGCCCTGAGTCGGCGGGCATGCCGTGCGCTGGCCGCCCGCTCAGGCGGGGCTGGCGTGGATGCCACAATCTGCCCATGAGCAGCCCGAACCCGCCCCGCGTCAGCATCCAGACCGCCGATTTCGACCTCGCGGCCGAGACCCGGGCCTTGCGCGCGGCCGATGGCGGCATCGGCGCGGTGGTCAGCTTTGTCGGCACCGTCCGGGACGCCAGTCATGGCCAGAGCGTGCGCCTGATGGAGCTGGAGCATTACCCCGGCATGACCGAGGCGGCCATCGAGGCGATGATCGACGAGGCCCAGCGGCGCTTTGATATCCGGGCCGCCCGGGTGATCCATCGCGTCGGTGCGCTGGCGGCGCGCGAGCAGATCGTGCTGGTGCTGGTGGCCTCGGCGCATCGCGGCCAGGCCTTCCAGGCCTGCGAATTCCTGATGGACTATCTGAAGACCCAGGCCCCGTTCTGGAAGAAGGAGCACACGCCCGAGGGCGCCCACTGGGTGGACGCGCGGGTGGCGGACGATGCGGCCTTGCAGCGCTGGGGCATCGAGGCCGGGAACGCGGCATGAGCGCCGCCCTGGCCGTGGCCCTGGGGGCGGCGCTGGGGGCATTGGCGCGCTGGCGCGCCGGGGTCTGGCTCANGGTGGCGGACGATGCGGCCTTGCAGCGCTGGGGCATCGAGGCCGGGAACGCGGCATGAGCGCCGCCCTGGCCGTGGCCCTGGGGGCGGCGCTGGGGGCATTGGCGCGCTGGCGCGCCGGGGTCTGGCTCAACGCCAGCTGGCAGGGCTTTCCGCTGGGTACCTTGCTGGTCAATCTGGTCGGCGGGCTGTTGATCGGCATGGCGCTGGAATGGTTCGGCCGCCAGCCCGATGAGCTGCTGAAGCTGCTGCTGGTGACCGGATTTCTGGGCGGGTTGACGACCTTCTCGGCCTTCTCGGGCGAATCGCTGGCCCTGCTGCAGCGCGGCGCGTTCGGCCTGGCGCTGACACACACGGCGGTCCATGTGCTGGGCTCGCTGGGCGCGGCGGCGCTGGGTCTGAAACTGATGCAGGCGCTGCTGCGGACTTGATCTGGCGCAAGGCCGCCGCGCCTTGAAAAGCGGACGCTGGGTCCCATCTGCCGGGCAACGGAGGTTTTATCCCATGCGTGTCGACAAGTTCACCACCCGCTTTCAGGAAGCCCTGGCCGAGGCCCAAAGCCTGGCCGTGACGACCGACAACCCCTATATCGAGCCGGCCCATCTGCTGGGCGCGATGCTGGCTCAGCCCGACGGACCGCGTGCGCTGCTGGAGCGCGCCGGCGTCAAGGTGCCGGCGCTGAAGACCGCGCTGGACACGGTGCTGGCCGGCTATCCGCAGGTGCAGGGCGAGGGCCAGCAGGTCCAGCCCAGCCGCGATCTGATGAGCCTGATGCAGGCCGCCGAGAAGGAGGCCAGCAAGCGCGGCGACCAGTTCATCGCCAGCGAGATGTTCTTGTTGGCGCTGGCCGATGCCAAGACCGATCTGGCCGGCATCGCGCGCGGCCATGGCCTGACGCGCAAGGCGTTGGAAGGCGCGATCGAGGCGGTGCGGGGCGGCCAGAAGGTCGACAGCCCCGAAGCCGAAGGTCAGCGCGAGGCGCTGAAGAAATACACGCTGGACCTGACCGAGCGCGCCCGCGAGGGCAAGCTGGACCCGGTGATCGGCCGCGACGACGAGATCCGCCGCGCGATCCAGGTGCTGCAGCGCCGCTCCAAGAACAACCCGGTGCTGATCGGCGAGCCCGGCGTGGGCAAGACCGCCATCGTCGAAGGGCTGGCCCAGCGCATCGTCAATGGCGAGGTGCCGGAGTCGCTGAAGAACAAGCGCGTGCTGGTGCTGGACATGGCGGGCCTCTTGGCCGGCGCCAAGTACCGCGGCGACTTTGAAGAACGGCTCAAGGCCGTGCTGAAGGAGGTTGCGCAGGACGAGGGCCGCATCATCCTCTTCATCGACGAGCTGCACACCATGGTCGGTGCCGGCAAGGCCGAGGGCGCGATGGACGCTGGCAATATGCTCAAGCCCGCGCTAGCGCGTGGCGAGCTGCATTGCATTGGCGCGACCACGCTGGACGAGTATCGCAAGTACGTCGAGAAGGACGCGGCGCTGGAGCGGCGCTTCCAGAAGGTGCTGGTCGACGAGCCCAGCGTCGAGGCGACGATCGCGATCCTGCGCGGCCTGCAGGAGAAGTACGAGGTCCACCATGGCGTCGAGATCACCGACCCGGCCATCATCGCCGCGGCCGAGCTGAGCCATCGCTACATCACCGACCGATTTCTGCCCGACAAGGCCATCGACCTGATCGACGAGGCGGCGGCCAAGATCAAGATCGAGATCGACTCCAAGCCCGAGGTGATGGACAAGCTGGATCGCCGCATGATCCAGCTGAAGATCGAGCGCGAGGCGGTTCGTCGCGAGAAGGACGAAGGCTCGCAGAAGCGCTTCGCGCTGATCGAGGAAGAGCTCTTGAAGCTGCAGCGCGAGTACAACGACCTGGAAGAGATCTGGACCTCCGAGAAGGCCCAGGCCCAGGGCAGCGCCCATGTGAAGGAGGAGATCGAGCGCATCAAGCTGCAGATTGAGGACCTCAAGCGCAAAGGCGACTTCAACAAGCTCGCCGAGCTGCAGTACGACCGCCTGCCGACGCTGGAGAAGAAGCTGCACGAGGCCCAGGCCAAGGAGTCGGGCAAGGGCGCGGATGGCAGCGTTGGCACGCCCAACAAGCTCTTGCGCACCCTCGTCGGCGCCGAAGAGATCGCTGAGGTGGTGGCGCGCGCCACCGGCATCCCGGTCGCCAAGCTGATGCAGGGCGAGCGCGACAAGCTTTTGCAGATGGAAGAGAAGCTGCACCAGCGTGTGGTTGGCCAGGAGCAGGCCATCGTCGCGGTGGCCGATGCGATCCGCCGTTCACGTGCCGGCCTGTCCGATCCAAACCGGCCGCTGGGCTCCTTCCTCTTCCTCGGCCCCACCGGCGTCGGCAAGACCGAGCTGTGCAAGGCCCTGGCCGGCTTCCTGTTTGACAGCGAAGACCATCTGGTGCGCATCGACATGAGCGAGTTCATGGAGAAGCACTCGGTCAGCCGTCTGATCGGCGCGCCCCCGGGCTATGTCGGCTACGAAGAGGGCGGCACCCTGACTGAGGCGGTGCGCCGCAAGCCCTATTCGGTGCTGCTGCTCGACGAGGTCGAGAAGGCGCATCCGGATGTGTTCAATGTGCTGCTGCAGGTGCTGGACGACGGCCGCCTGACCGATGGCCAGGGCCGCACGGTGGACTTCAAGAACACGGTCATCGTGATGACCAGCAACCTCGGCTCGCAGCACATCATGAACCTGGTCGGCGAGTCCGACGAGGTGATACGCGATGCGGTCTGGGGCGAGGTCAAGGCCCACTTCCGGCCCGAGTTCCTGAACCGCATCGACGAGACCGTGGTCTTCCATGCGCTGGACCAGAAGCACATCCAGGACATCGCCCGCATCCAATTGCAGATCCTGGAGAAGCGGCTGGAGAAGATGGAGATGAAGCTGGACGTCAGCCCGGCGGCCCTGAACGAGCTGGCCAAGGTCGGCTTCGATCCGGTGTTTGGTGCTCGGCCGCTCAAGCGGGCGATCCAGCAGCGCATCGAGAACCCGCTGTCCAAGCTGATTCTGCAAGGCCGGTTCGGACCCAAGGATGTGATTCCGGTCGATGTGGCCGATGGGGAATTCCAGTTCGGGCGGGTCGTGCATTGATGAGGGCTAGACTCGGGCGATCCTGGCCTTGAAAGGGACCGCCATGCCCGCCGAGCTTGCTGTCGATCTCGCCACCCGCCTGCGCGCGCTGGCCGCGCAGGGGGTGGCCGAGCCGCTGTCCTTCCTCGTGACGCTGGCGCCGGGAGCGGCGGCGCTGCCGTTCAAGGTGGAGACCGCCGTCGACGCGATCCGGATGGCGGCCGGCCGCATGAGCGCGGCCCAGGCCCTGGCGCTGGCCCAGCGCGGCGATATCGAGCGCATCGAGCTGGACGGGCAGATGCAGGCGCTGGACGCGCTGCTCAAGCCTTAGTCTTTGGCGACGTCGAGCCGGCCCTGCTTGCTGCGCGCCAGCCGGCGGTAGGCGCTGCGATCCTGGCGGTGGGCGACGAACCAGCGCAGCAGATCGTTGCGCAGGGTCTGGGCGGCGGCGCTGTCGGCCGGCAGCGCTGGCGCTTCGGCGCGACGGCTGTCGCGGGCGACGAACAAGACCTGGGCGATGATCTGGCCGGCGCTGATGTGCAGTGCACTCGTGGCGGGCCGGCGAACGACCAGGTTGACCGGGTGCGCATACCAATCGCTCTCGATCAGGCCGCTCAGCAGCTCCAGCGCTGCCGGCCGGTTCAGCGGCGGGCCGTAGAGGCTGTCGATGCCGTCCGGTGTGCGCAGCAGCCAGGGCAGATGCAGCTTGAACAGCCCGGCCTGATCGGGGCGCTCGAAGAAGCTCAGCCCCGGCTGCACCGGCCGCAACTCGGCGCGCTCGCCGCGCTCGTCGTCAAAGGGCAGGGGATCGAAGCTGAAAGCATTGGCGCGGAAGCGGCTGCTGGGCCGGTCGCGCACATAGAACAGCCGCTGATCCTCGGTCGCGGCATCCTGCAGTCCCGGCGCGCGAAAGCCCTGCACGCCAGCCGGCAGTTCGGCCGGCAGGCACAGGCCGAAGTCGAACGGAGCCGGCACCAGCAGGCCCAGCGCGCAGGCCGCCGTGAAGGGCAGGCATTGCTCCTGCACGCCGTAGCCGGATGGCACGGCCGGCCGTGTCGAGGCCGGCGCGCGCTGCGGCAGCGGCGCATTGGGCACCAGGCTCAGCAGCCGCAGTTCCACCGGCGGGTCCGCAGGCTCAGGGCTTGAAGGCCACGGCCGGTGCCGGCACCATGGCCAGCGCCGCCTGGTCCACATCGACCCGGCCATAGCCATACAGCGGATCCCATCCCGGCGGGCCCAGCGCGTCGGCGGTGCTGGCCAGCAGATTCCAGATCTGCGTATTGCTCGCGAAGCGGTGCGCGCCCCAGACCACGGCCGCCGCGCCGGCCACATGGGGGCAGGCCATGCTGGTGCCGCTCTTCTGGCCGTAGCCGCCGCCCGGCACGGTGGACAGCACCTGCACGCCCGGCGCGGCGATCTCGATCTCGGGGCCGCGGCTGCTGAAGGACGCGATCACATTGCTGTTGTCGATGGCCGAGACCGCGATCACGCGCTTGTATTTGCCGGGGTAGATCACGGTATTGGCCCCAGGCCCGGCATTACCCGCCGCTGCGACAAGCAGCACGCCGGCGTTGTAGGCGGCGTCGCAGATCGCCTCCAGCGCGGCCGGTGCGCCGCCGCCGCCCAGGCTCATGCTGACGATCTGCATCTTGTTCTGGATCGCCCAGTTGATGCCGGCAATGATCCAGCTGTACTGGCCGCTGCCGTTGTTGGCCAGCACCTTGACCCCGTACAGCGAGGCCTCGGGCGCGACGCCGACCACGCCGGCGCCGTTGATCGCCGCGCCTATCGTGCCGGCGCAATGGGTGCCGTGGCTGTTGCCGTCCATCGCGGTCTCGCCGGGCACGAAGCTGACCGCGCCTTTGACATTCGCCTTCAGGTCGGGGTGGTTCCAGTCGATGCCGGTGTCCAGCACCGCGACCTTGATGCCGCGGCCGCGTGAGCAGCCCCAGGCCGGCGGCGCCTTGATCTGGCTCACACCCACCGGCACGGTCTCGGCCTGCACCGAGGGCTGGCCCTCGAACACCAGAGTCTCCATCGGCAGCGCATAGGCCCAGTCATCGGTCTCGACGGCGGCCACATCGGGGTTGCCCTTCAGCGCCTTGATCTCGGCGTCGCTCAAGGTCAGTGTCAGGATCGGGGCCTCGAACAGATTGATGTCGAAGCCCATGTGATCGTTGTCCAGGCCGCCCGGCAGGCCGGGTGAGCCTATTGTGAAGGCCGAGGCGCTGCCGACGTCGAAGAACTCCAGGCTTTCGCGGCGCGGGCAACTGCTGGCCCGCAGCTCGAGCTTGTCGGCCTTTTTGTTCTTGCGCTTGTCCTTGGGCTTGAAGGTGACGATCACCGACTTGCGTGCGGTGGCGTCGGGGGCTCCGGTGCTCTTTCTTGCTGTGGCCATGAGGGTCTCCTAGAACGGCTCGGGCGGCACGACGGCGCCGCTGGCAAGGACTCTAGGCAGCGGCGCCCCGGCTTGCATCCTTCGGGCTAGGGAGCTTGCGAAACAAGGCGATGTTCGCGGCCGGGCATTGCAGGGCCCAACCCCAGCGCCGGGCGATCCAGTCCAGCGTGGCGCGCTCGTAAAAGCACACATGGGTCGGGTCATGGACATAGCGCCAGGCCGCGAAATCGCGCTCCGGCTGGCGCCACTGGGTCATCAGTCCCAGCCAGCCACCGGGTCGCAGCAGCGCGTCCAGCCGCGCGAACTCGGCCGCCGGGTCGTGGAAGTGCTCGGCCACCTCGGTGCAGCTGATGAAGTCATAGCGCTGCTGCAGCAGGCCGGCGTGAGGCGCATAGATCGGGTCGTAGGCGGCGGTGGGGAAGCCGCGCTCGCTGAGCATGGCCGCCAAGGCCGGGCCGGGGCCGCAGCCATAGTCCAGACCCTCATCGCCGGTCCGCAGCCGCTCGGCCAGCGGCAGGGCCAGGCGGTCGAGGAAGGCACGGTAGTCCGGGTCCTCGGCCTGATTGCGATGCCTGTCGTACTCCTGCTTCTCTGCGCTCGGGCTCGGGCGGTCGGCCGGCTGCATGAAGCTGAGCCGGCAATGCGGACACTGCCGGTAGGCGCGCTCGCGCACGGCAGGCAGGGTCAGCAGGTCGAGGCCGCCGCACAAGGGGCAGGCGATGCGGGGCAGAGCGCTCATGCGTCTGATTATCCGGACCGCGATCGCTACTTAGAATCAGCGCTTCCTTGTTTGATGACGCCACGCAACTGGCGGCCGCCTGAATGACTGCAGCAGCTCCCGTGGTGATCGTCGGTGCCGGCCTGGCCGGTTTGACCGTGGCCTTGCATCTGGCCGATGCGGTGCCCGTCATCGTGCTGGCCAAGCGCGACCTGACCGAGGCGGCCACCGCCTGGGCCCAGGGCGGCATCGTCGGGGTGCTGGGCCGCGACGACAGCATCGAGAGCCATGTGCGCGACACCCAGGATGCCGGCGCCGGTCTGGTCGACGAGGCTACCGCCCGCTTCATCGCCGAGCGCAGCGCCCAGGCGGTCGAATGGCTGGTGCAGCAAGGCGTGCCCTTCACGCTCGACGACGATGGCCCGCTGGGCCTGCACCTGACGCGCGAGGGCGGCCACGCGGTGCGCCGCATCGCCCACGCGGCCGATGCCACCGGCAAGGCCATTCACGACCAGCTGCTGGCCGCCGCCCATGCCCATCCCAATATCACGCTGCGCGAGCGCTGGATGGCGCTGGACCTGATCACCTCGCGCCATGTGCAGCGCGAGGAACAGCCGCGCTGCTACGGCATCTACGCGCTGGACATCGACAGCCGCCGCGTCGAGACCCTGGCCGCGCGCGCGGTCGTGATGGCCACCGGCGGCGCCGGCAAGGTCTACCGCTACACGACCAACCCCGACACCTCGACCGGCGACGGCATCGCGATGGCCTGGCGGGCCGGCTGCCGGGTCGCGAACATGGAGTTCATCCAGTTCCACCCGACCTGCCTCTACCACCCGCAGGAGCGCAGTTTCTTGATCACCGAGGCGCTGCGCGGCGAGGGTGGTCATCTGAAATTGCCGGACGGCACGCGCTTCATGGCCGCGCACGATGAGCGCATGGAGTTGGCGCCGCGCGACATCGTCGCCCGCGCGATCGACTTCGAGATGAAGAAGCACGGCCTGGACCATGTGTGGCTGGACGCCACGCACCTGGGCGAGGCCTTTCTGAAGGAGCATTTCCCGACCATCCATGCGCGCTGCCTGAGTCTGGGCATCGATATCGCGCGCCAGGCGATTCCGGTGGTGCCGGCCGTGCATTTCACCTGCGGCGGTGTGGTCACCGATCTGAAGGGCTGCAGCGATCTGCCGGGGCTTTATGCGGTCGGTGAGACCAGCTATACCGGTCTGCATGGCGCGAACCGCCTGGCCAGCAATTCGCTGCTGGAGTGCGTGGTGCTGGGCCAGACCTGTGCGCAGGACATCCTGGCCCAGGACGAGGGCGAGCCGGCGCCACTGCCGGCCTGGGACGAAAGCCAGGTCGAGGACGCCGACGAGCAGGTCGTGATCGCCCACAACTGGGACGAGCTGCGCCTCTTGATGTGGAACTATGTGGGCATCGTGCGCACCACCAAGCGCTTGGAGCGGGCGCTGCACCGCATCGATCTGTTGCGCGGCGAGATCGACGACTACTACGCCAACTTCCGCGTCACCCGCGATCTGCTGGAGCTGCGCAACCTGGTCGATTGCGCCGAGCTGATCGTGCGCTCGGCGCTGCTGCGCCACGAGAGCCGCGGCCTGCATTTCAGCCGGGACTATCCGCGCACGCTACCGGTCAGCTTCCCGACCGTGCTGATCGCTGAGCGGGGGCTGCGCGGCAGCTGAAGACGGGATGAAGGATTTGGGGTCAGGTCTTGATAGCCTGCGCTGCATGCGCTACAAAGCCTGAGCCCTTAGTAAGCCAGCCCGAGCACCCATCTTGCCGACAAACCCCGTCGATCCGTCGCATGGCCGTCCGCCGAGCAGTCATCTGCAAGACCTGGGCGCCTTCGGCAGGCCGCTCGGGCCGCTGAAGCTCGCGCTGGGCCTGCTGCTGTGTCTGGGGAGCGTGGCCGCCGCGCTGGCGGCTTTTGACGCCGACCGCACGCTAGATCCGGCGGCTCGGCTGGCACTGGCCTGGGCGGCAATCATGCTGCTGGCGAGTGGTCTGGGCCAAGCGCTGCTGGTGCGGCGCTGGGCAGTGGACCTCTTGCGCCGCGATGTCTGGGAGGGCTGGGGCATCGCCTATTGCCAGTTCTGGCGTTGCTATCCGGCGAGTCAGATCGACAGCGTCGAGGCGCGCCTGATCTCCCATCAGATTCAGCGCGATGTCTTTGAAGATGAAAGCAGCACGACACGCTATGACGCGCACGACATCTATGTGGCCTATCTGATCGTCAGGCCGCCGAGCGAGCCGCCCCTGCATCTGCGTCTGGCCGCATTTCACGAGCGGGTCAAGCTGCTGGCCGAGCTCAAGGCCGCCAGCCGGCTGCTGGGCCGCCCGCTGCGCGACCGCAGTGAATCGGTGCAGCACGCGCCTCGCGGGCACTCGTTCCGAGTGGGCCTGTTCCTCGGTCTCCTGCTGGGCGCGGCGGCGATCAGCGTGCTGCTCTGGTTTGCCGTGGCCGGGCTCCCGGCCTGATGGCAGGGTCTCAGCGCCGCGCGCGCAGCGCGGTGCGCGCCTGCACGAAGTTGAAGGCATAGGTGACAGCCTCGCTGATCGCGGCGTCGATCTCCAGCCGCTCGTGCTCGGTCAGGTAGAAGGAGAAATCCACCTCGTGGCGGATGTAGCGCGGCGGCAGGCGGTTCAGTGCCACGCAGGCCACGTCAACGAGCAGGTCGTTGCTGCTGATGGCCGGGAACTGTGGGGCCACCGTTGCGACGGCGTTGAATACCTCGCGTTCGTGGTGGTTGTAGAGCGAGCTGAAGTCGGTCATGAGGCGTCTCGTCTTTCTGTGGATCGCGCAAGCGTATTCGCTTTATAGCGCTCCCTGCAGACGAAAAACGGGCGCCATCCCCCCTTATTCAGGCTGCGCCTATGCCGGTCTTCATGCCGGCCGTCCGGGCTTTCAGCGCCGCCGTGAAGTCCAGCATGCGTGTGATGCAGCCCAGCGCCTTGACCCGCACCGCTTCGTCGATCTGGATTTCGCCCTGACCCAGTTCCAGACAGTCGATAACGCCCTGCAGCCCGTTCATCGCCATCCAGGGGCAGTGCGCGCAGCTCTTGCAGGTGGCGCCGTTGCCGGCGGTGGGCGCTTCGATCAGGGTCTTGCCGGGCGCCAGCTGGCGCATGCGGTGCAGGATGCCGTTGTCGGTGGCGACGATGTATTCCTGCGCCGTACCTTCGACGACGGCCTTGATCAGCGCCGAGGTGGAACCCACGACATGGGCCTTGTCGACCACGCTCTTGGGCGACTCGGGGTGAACCAGAATCATCGCGTCCGGATGCTGCTCACTCAGCAGGTCCAGCTCCAGGCCCTTGAACTCGTCGTGCACGATGCAGGCGCCGTTCCACATCAGCATGTCGGCACCGGTCTGCTCCTGGATGTAGCGGCCCAGATGGCGATCCGGCGCCCACAGGATCTTCTCGCCCTTGGCCTTCAGCTC
Organism: Paucibacter sp. XJ19-41; assembly: GCF_028462495.1. NCBI lineage: Bacteria > Pseudomonadati > Pseudomonadota > Betaproteobacteria > Burkholderiales > Sphaerotilaceae > Roseateles > Paucibacter sp. XJ19-41. Next base: position 2,457 of record NZ_JAQOWX010000136.1, on the reverse strand, counting down.
GGCGACGATCTCGAGCGCGCAGGAACTGGTGACCATCCAGTCGGCGCGCGCCTTCACGGCCGCGCTGGTGTTGGCGTAGACCACCACCTTGCGGTCCGGATGGGCGTCGCAGAATGCCGCGAACTCATCGGCCGGGCAACCCAGGTCCAGCGAGCATGTCGCGTCCAGATCGGGCATCAGCACGCGCTTCTCGGGCGACAGGATCTTGGCGCTCTCGCCCATGAAGCGCACGCCGGCGACGATCAGGGTCTGGGCCTCGTGGTCGCGGCCGAAGCGGGCCATCTCCAGCGAGTCGGAGACGATGCCGCCGGTCTCGAGCGCCAGATCCTGCAGATCACCGTCCACGTAGTAATGCGCCACCAGCACCGCATTGCGGGCCTTCAGCAGCGCTGCGGCGCGGGCTTTCAGCGTGGCACGCTGGCTGGGTGTCAAGGGCGCCGGCACCTTGGCCCAGGCATGGGCGGTGCAACTGGCGCCTTCGGCGTCCTGGCGGGTGTAGTCGAAGAGAACCTGAGTCATCAGCGGATTTTAGGTCTGCGGCCATGCCGCTCGTTGGCGTCAGGCCTTTCGGAGCGAGATGGCCTTGCTCAGGCCTCGGCAAAGAAGCGGCTTGGCGGCATGCCCACGGTGCGCGTCACCATCGCGGTGAAGGCGCTGGCGCTGGCATAGCCGAGCTCGGCGGCGATATGGCTCATCGGCTTTTGCCGCGCCGCCATCGACAGCGCATGGGCCAGCAGCACCTGGCTGCGCCACTGGCCGTAGCCGCTGCCCAGCTGCTCGCGAAACAGACGCGAGATCGTGCGCTCGCTGGCGCCGACCTCGGCGGCCCAGTCGGCCAGGCTGGCATGGCGGGCCGGGTCTTCGATGATGGCCTGGCACAGGCGCAGCAGGCGCTTGTCCTGCGGCAGCGCCACGCCTAGGCGCAGGCTGCGCGCGCGGCCCAGCTCGTCGACGATCAGATGGCTGATGCAGCGCTCGCGTTCACGCTCGGCCGGGGTGTCGGGCGCGGCGTCCGGCTCGGTGGGCAACTGCAGCACCAGCTCGCGCAGCAGCGGTGAGACTTCCAGCACCCGACACTGCTCCCAGGCCGATGCATGCGTCAGGCTCTCGTGCAGATAGAGGGTGCGCAGATCGGCCCGTTCGATGGCCGAGACCGCATGGATGATGCGCGGCGCGATCCAGACCGCACGCGAGGGCGGCACGATGAAGGTGCTCGCACTGGTGCTGACGCGCACCGCCCCACCGACCGAGAACACCAGTTGGCCCCAGTCGTGCTGGTGCGGCTGGATGTCCATCTGATGCTCCATCAGCCGTGCCTTGCCGCGCAGCGGGCGCTCCGGGCTCGGGGCGTAACGGCGCGGGTCGGCGGGCGGCAGGCTGGTGCGCGTGGCGGATCGAGAGGTGGCCATTGGCGTGATTGCGACAAAGCTTGGCGATCTATCGTAACCCGGCCGCGCCGCCGCCGCCTACATTGGCGCCATGACGACGCATACCGCCTCCCTCACCCTCGACGGCCGCGCCCAGGCCCGGCGCGACTACGGCACGATCAGCCTGATCGGCCTGGCCCACGGCACCTCGCACTTCTTTCATATGCTGCTGCCGCCGCTGTTCCCGGCCTTCATCAAGGACTTCGGGCTCAGCTATTCGGAGCTCGGCCTGCTGGTCACGACCTTCTTCGTGATCTCGGGCATCGGCCAGGCGCTGGCCGGTTTTCTGGTGGACAAGCGCGGCGCGCGGCCGGTGCTGTTCGCGGCGCTGGCCTGCTTTGTGCTGGCCTCGATCGCGGCCGGCATGGCCACCGGCTTTGCCGGCCTGATGCTGGCGGCGGCGCTGGCCGGCCTGGGCAACTCGCCCTTCCACCCGGTGGACTTCACGATACTGAACAAGCGCGTCTCGCAGCCGCGCCTGGGCCACGCCTTCTCGGTGCACGGCATCACCGGCAATCTGGGCTGGGCGCTGGCGCCGGTGTTCTCGATCGGCATCGCCGAGGCCACCGGCAACTGGCGCTATGCCTATCTGGGCACCGGCCTGGTGGCGCTGGCGGTGATCGCGCTGCTGTTCCTCAAGCGCGAGGCGATTGATGACAGCCAGGGTTCCTGGGGCCATGCCAAACCGGCTGTGGGTGCGAAGGAGGAGCACCCGATGGCTTTCCTGCGCCTGCCCTCGGTCTGGCTGTGCTTCTCCTTCTTCTTCTTCACGACCGCCGCGCTGAGCGCGATCCAGAGCTTTGCCAGCCCGGCGCTGGGCCAGATGTACGGCCTGCCGCTGAGCCTGACCGCCTATGTGGTGACCGGCTATATGCTGTGTGGCGCACTGGGCATGGTGATCGGCGGCTTCCTGGTCGCCAGGGTGCAGCGCCTGGAGCGCACGATCGCGCTGGCGATGGCGCTGGCCGCCGGCCTGCTGCTGCTGGTCGCGGCCGGCTGGCTGCCGCCGCTGGTGGCCGCGGCAGCCACC
>NZ_JAQOWX010000135.1:0-13597 GCF_028462495.1 Paucibacter sp. XJ19-41 | reverse complement strand
GGGGCGCGGTGCTGCTGCTGCGCCGTCTGGTGCCCGGCGCGGGCGCGCCGCGCTGGCTGCTGCTGGCGACCCGCCAGGTGGCGGCGCGGCCGGCCTTCGCGGTGGTGCAGGTCTCGGCGCTGGCGGTGGGTCTGCTGGCGCTGGCCCTGCTGGTGCTGCTGCGCACCGACCTGATCGCCAGCTGGCGTGCGGCCAGCCCGGCCGATGCGCCGAACCGCTTCGTCATCAATATCCAGCCCGATCAGGGCGAGGCCTTCCAGCAGCAGTTGAAGACGGCCGGTGTGAGCGGTTATGACTGGTATCCGATGATCCGCGGCCGTCTGGTTGCGATCAATGGCAAGACGGTGGCGCCCAAGCAGTTCAGCGAGGAGCGCTCGCAACGCCTGGTCGAGCGCGAGTTCAATCTGAGCCATGGCGCCGAGCTGCCGACCCACAACCAACTGGTCGGCGGGCGCTGGACCGCCGACGAGGCCCAGGGGCTGAGCGTCGAGGAGGGCCTGGCCAAGCAGCTGGGGCTCAAGCTCGGCGACAGCCTGAGCTTCGATATCGCCGGCAGCATCGTCAGCGGCCGTATCAGCAGCCTGCGCAAGGTGGACTGGAGCTCGATGCGGGTCAACTTCTTCGTGCTGTTCCCGCGCGCGGCCATGCCCGAGCTGCCCAGCACCTATATCGCGGCCTTCCGAGCGCCCCCGGGCGGCGAGCTGGATAGGCAGCTCAGCCATGACTTTCCCAACATCACCAATGTCGATGTCTCGGCCCAGATCCAGCAGGTGCAGCAGGTGCTGGACCAGGTGATACAGGCGGTGCAGTTCCTGTTCGCGTTCACCTTGGCCACCGGCCTGGTGGTGCTGCTCAGCGCGGTCAGCAGCACGCGCGAGTCGCGCATCCGCGAGTTCGGTCTGATGCGGGCGCTGGGCGCCAGCAAGCAGCTGCTGGCCCAGGTGCAACGCGCCGAGTTGCTGGGCGTGGGCGCGCTGGCCGGCGCGCTGGCCGGTCTGGTCGCGCTGGCGCTGGGCAGCCTGCTGGCGCGCTATGTGTTCGAGTTCGACTGGGGCGGCAGCCCCTGGGTGCCGCTGGCCAGCGCCGCGCTGGGCGCGCTGCTGGCCCAGGCGGCCGGCTGGTGGAGTCTGCGCGGCGTGCTGCAGCGGCCGGTGATGGTGACCTTGCGCGAGGCGGACACCAACTGAACGGCCGCTTCAGCGCGGCGTCGGGCTGCCCGGATCAGAAGGTCTCCCAGTCGCTGTCATTGCCCTGCGGCTTGGGCGCCGGCTTCGGCGCGGCGGCGGCCGGGCGAGGGGCCTCGGTCTTGGCAGCCGGCTTGGGTGCGGCGGGCTTGGCGGCCACCGGCCGGTGCGCGGCCGGCGCTGCCGCTGGCTTGGGCTTGGACACAGCGGACGCCTGGTAGGCCGGTGCCGCATCGTTGTTGGAGAGCCTGAACACCGACACCACCTCGGTCAGCTTGTGGGCCTGGTCCTTCAGGCTCTCGGCCGCCGCCGCCGATTCCTCGACCAGGGCGGCGTTCTGCTGGGTCATCTGGTCCAGGTGGACGACGGCATCATTGACCAGGGCGATGCCGCTGCTCTGCTCGGTCGAGGCGGCGGTGATCTCGCCGATGATGTCGGTGACGCGCTGCACGCTGGAGACGATGTCGTTCATCGAGCTGCCGGCTTCCTGCACCAGGCGGCTGCCGGCCTCGACGCTGTCGACGCTGGCGCCGATCAGGCCCTTGATCTCCTTGGCCGCATCGGCGCTGCGCTGGGCCAAAGAGCGCACCTCCGAGGCCACGACCGCGAAGCCGCGGCCCTGCTCGCCAGCGCGGGCCGCCTCGACGGCCGCATTTAGCGCCAGGATGTTGGTCTGGAAGGCGATGCCATCGATCACGCCGATGATGTCGCTGATCTTCTTCGAGCTGGTCGTGATCGCGTCCATCGTCGAGACCACCTGGCCGACCACGGTGCCGCCCTTGGCTGCGGCAGAGGAGGCCGAGGAGGCCAGCTGGTTGGCGGTCAGCGCGGCATCGGCGGTCTGGCGCACGGTGGCGGTCAGCTCTTCCATCGACGAGGCGGCCTGCTCCAGATTGGCCGCCGTCTGCTCGGTGCGCTGTGACAGGTCTTGCGCGCCGACCGCGATCTCGCTGGACGCGGTGGTGATGGAGTTGCTGGCGGCCCGCACATCGAGCAGGATGTGCTGGATCTTCTCGGCAAAGGTGTTGAAGGAGCCGGCGATGCGGGCGATCTCGTCCTTACCGGCCACCGGCAGGCGCTGGGTCAGGTCGCCGCCGCCGGCGCTGATCTCGTCGAGCGCGGCGCGCACCTTGTCGAGCCCGCCCAGCATCGCGGTCACCAGACCCGCGACCAGCAGGCCCGCCAGCACCATCACGACGACCAGCGCGATCACCGAGGTATTGACCAGGGAACTCAGCGAGGCCAGGGCCTCGCCCTTGTCGGCGGCCGTGACCAGCACCCAGTCGGTCTCGGCGATCGGCGCGGCACGCATCAGCACGGTCTGCTCACCGACCTTGGCCTCGACCCAGCTGGCGCCGGGCTTCAGGCTGGCCTCCAGCGCCGCCGCGTCGAACTGCGGGCTCAGCTCGGTGCCGGGCTTCATCGCCAGATTGGCGTCGGGGTGGGCAATGATCTTGCCCTGGCGCGAGGTCAGAAAGGCCCAGCCGGCCGGTGTAGGCTTGATGGACTTGACGGTCTCGACCACGCCGTCCAGATAGACATCGGCGGCCACCACCGCCAGGGTCTTGCCGCCTTCCTTGACCGCCTGCGCAAAGGTCACGACCAGGCGCTTGGTGCCGGCATCGACATAGGGTTCGGTCAGCACCGCGCCGCTGGCGCCTTCCGCCTGCTTGTACCAGGGGCGGGCGGTGGGGTCGTAGCCGGGCGGCAGATCGTTCTGCGGGGTCGAGAAATGCACGCTCTTGTCCGCCAGGCCGACATAGGCATTGTCCAGACGCCCGGATTTGGCCGCCTGCACCAGCATCGGTATGGGGTCTGCAATCTTGGCCACGGGCTGTATCGAGCCGACGATGTCGCGCTGCGATCTGACCCATTGGGCAATGGTGGCGCCATGGGCGGCCGCCAGCGCATCCAGGCTGGCGTTGACCTGGGCATGGGTGTGCTTGCGCACGATCAGGTAGTCGGCGACGGTGACGATGCTCAGAGTCACTACCACCACCCCGACGCACAGGCTGATCAGCTTGGTCTTGATCGAATCAAACATTGTTGTGCTCCTCGAAAAACAAAAAAGGGGGCCGGGCCCTGCGGCCCGTTCCCCCCTGAATTCGTTCGCCGGCGATCTGCTTCTGCGAGCATGTCCGGCGGCATCATTTGTCAACTCAGAACGTTTCCCAATCGCCGTCGTCCTTGGCCGCCTTGGGCGGGCTCAGGGCAGCGGCAGGCTTGCTGGATTGAGCCGCCTTGGCCAGCACCGTCTGCGCGACCTGCTTGGAGCCGGAGCTGGCCGGGCTGCTCTTGGCGGGGGCGGGCCTGGCGGCGACCGTGCTCGCTTTCGTGGCGGGGGCGGGCTTGTTCGGTAGCGGTGCGGCGGCCGACTGGCCCGGCGCGACCCGGAACACCGAGACCGCCTCGACCAGGCGATGGGCCTGCTCCTTGAGACTCTCGGCGGCGGCCGCGGACTGTTCGACCAGGGCGGCGTTCTGCTGCGTCATCTGGTCGAGTTGCACGACCGACTGGTTGACATTGCCGATGCCGTCGCTCTGCTCGGCCGAGGCGGCGGTGATCTCGCCGATGATGTCGGAGACCCGGGCCACGCTGGCGACGATGTCCTGCATCGAGCTGCCGGCCTCCTGCACCAGGCGGCTGCCGACCTCGACCCGGTCGACGCTGGCGCCGATCAGGCCTTTGATCTCCTTGGCGGCCGCCGCCGAACGCTGGGCCAGCGAGCGCACCTCGGCCGCCACGACCGCGAAGCCGCGGCCCTGCTCGCCGGCGCGGGCCGCTTCGACGGCGGCGTTCAAGGCCAGGATATTGGTCTGGAAGGCGATGCCGTCGATCACGCCGATGATGTCGTTGATCTTCTTCGAGCTGGTGTTGATCTCGTCCATCGTCGAGACCACCTGGCTGACCACCTCGCCGCCCTTGGCGGCGGCGCTGGAGGCCGTCGACACCAGCTGGTTGGCGGTGCGGGCCGAGTCGGCGGTCTGCTTGACGGTGCCGGTCAGCTCCACCATCGAGGAGGCGGTGATCTGCAGATTCGAGGCGGTCTGCTCGGTACGCTGGCTCAGGTCCTGGTTGCCGGTGGCGATCTCGGCGCTGGCCGTGCCTATCGAGTCGACCGAGTTGCGCACCGTGCCGATGATGTCGGCCAGGCGCTGGCGCATGCCCTCGGTATCGCGCATCAGCGCGCCGATCTCGTCCTGTCGATCGCTGCGCACCGGCACGCTCAGATCGCCCTGGGCGATGGCGCGCACGCCCTCGCTGAGCGAGGCCAGCGGCTTGGCGACCCAGTTGCGCATCATCCAGAACAGGCCGAAGCCCAGCGCCACTGTCGTGCCACCCAGCATCAGCCAGAAGGGCACCAGCGTGGCCCAGTGAGAGGCCATCGCCTCGCCGCGCGAGACCTGGGCGACGACCCACAGCCCGGCCTTGTCGTTCTTGCGAACGACGGCGAAGTTGTCGCTGTGGCCATTGCCCAGCACATCGGGCGAATCGCCCAGATAGCCGTCCTCGCCGACCTCGCCGAGCTGCTTGATCAGCTCGGGCGCGACCTCGCTGACCAGCTTGCCCTTGGCCGTCGGATGCGAGGCGAAACGGGCCTGGGCCGGGTCCTTGCCGACGCTGACCATATAGGTGCCGCCGCTGTCGAAGAACTTGGCGTCGCCGGCCATCTTGTTCATCGCCGCCTCGAAGGCATCGAGGTCGAAGCCGATGAAGAGCAGGCCGACCTGCTTGCCGGCATCGTTCTTGACCGGCTCGTAATAGGTCATATAGGCGCGGCCGAACAGATTGGCGCGGCCCGCATAGGGCTTGCCGGCCGTCAGCGTGGCATAGGCCGGGTGCTGCTTGCCCAGCAGCGTGCCCATCGCGCGCTCTCCCTTGTCGTTCTTCAGCGAGGTGGTGATGCGCAGGAAGTCGTCGCCCTTGGCGGCGAACACCGTGGCGACGCCGCCGCTGGTGGCCGCGAACTTGTCGACCTGGGTGAAGTTGCCGTTCAGGGTCGGGCCCCAGTCGCGCAGCTCGCCGGTGGCCTCGTCCAGCGTGAAGCTGGGACCGAACTCCTGGCGGAAGGTGCCGAAGCTGCGCTCGACCAGGGTGCGCGAGGTGTCGTCCATCGCGTGCATGGTGTCGATCAGCGACTGGGTCTTGTCGCCGACCCAGCTGACCACACGTTCATGAGCGACCTTGGTCAGCATCACGCTGACGATCCCGCTGGTGGCCAGCAGGATCACGGAGAGGGAAACGACGCCGACCAGAGAGACGCGGCGTGCGATCGAAGTAATTCCGGTAGCCATATGGGGCAACTCCTTGGACCCAGAGTCCGTCCCTGTCAAAAGAAGGCCCGCTACGCTGGCGGGCCCGGGTGCTGTCAGCCGATCACAGAGTCCATCAGACCCATGTCGGCGCTGCTCATCAGCCCTTCGATGTCCATCAGGATCAGCATGCGGTCGTTGACCGCGCCGATGCCGGTGATGAAGCTGGTGTCGACCGCGCTGGCATTCAGTTCGGGCGCGGGGCGGATCGCGTCGCGGCTCAGCTCCAGCACATCGGACACCGAGTCGACCACCGCACCGACCACGCGGTTGCGCACATTCAGCACGATCACGACGGTGAAGCTGTTGTACTCGGCAGTGGGGCAGCCCAGCTTCAGGCGCAGATCGACGATGGGCACGATGACGCCGCGCAGATTGACCACGCCCTTGATGAAGTCCGGGGCGTTGGCGATGCGGGTGGGCGGCTCGTAGCTGCGGATTTCCTGCACCTTCAGGATGTCGATGCCGTATTCCTCGCCGCCGAGGCGGAAGGTCAGGTATTCGCCGCTGGCCGGGCCATGGGCTTTGACGGCCAGATTGCCGGCGGATTCACGGCGGACCAGCTGGGTCGTTTCGCTGATGGTTTCCATGGCTTACCTCGTTGTGGTGTGGGCTTGATGATCAAAAGGTGGGCGGGTGATGCCGGCGGGCATCAAAAGGTTTCCCAGTCGCCATCGGCGGCGGCCATCGCGGGCTTGGGGCTGGGCGCCGGCGGCTTGGGCGGCGGGCGCGGCGCGGCGGCCGGCTTTGCAGCAGTGGTCGTGGTAGTTCGAGGCGCCGCGATCTTGGCCGGCGCCGGCTTGGCCGGGCTGAACGCTTTGACCGATGGGGCCGCCGGCGCCAGCATCGCGCTGGCCTGCTTGCTGATGCGGAACTTGTCGACCGCCAGGGCCAGGCGCTCGGCCTGGTCCTTCAGGCTCTCGGCGGCGGCAGCGGATTCCTCCACCAGCGCGGCGTTCTGCTGCGTCATCTGGTCGAGCTGCACCACCGACTGGTTGACCTGGCCGATGCCGTCGCTCTGCTCGGCCGAGGCGGCGGTGATCTCGCCGATGATGTCGGAGACGCGCTGCACGCTGGAGACAATGTCGCTCATCGAGCTGCCGGCTTCCTGCACCAGGCGCGCGCCGGTCTCGACCCGCTCGACGCTGGCGCCGATCAGGGTCTTGATCTCGCGGGCGGCCTCGGCACTGCGCTGGGCCAGCGAGCGCACCTCGCCGGCCACGACCGCGAAGCCGCGGCCCTGCTCGCCGGCGCGGGCTGCTTCGACGGCGGCGTTCAAGGCCAGGATATTGGTCTGGAAGGCGATGCCATCGATCACGCCGATGATGTCGCTGATCTTCTTCGAGCTGGTGTTGATCTCGTCCATCGTCGAGACCACCTGGCTGACCACCTGGCCGCCCTTGGCGGCGGCGTTCGAGGCCGAAGACACCAGCTGGTTGGCGGTGCGGGCCGAATCGGCGGTCTGCTTGACGGTGCCGGTCAGCTGCACCATCGACGAGGCGGCCTGCTGCAGATTGGAAGCGGTCTGCTCGGTGCGGCTAGAGAGATCCTGGTTGCCGGTGGCGATCTCGACCGAGGCGGTGCGGATGCTGTCGGCCGAGGTGCGCAGCTGGCCCACCAGGTTCTGCAGCGAGGCCTGCATATTCTGCAGCGAGCGCATCAGATGCGAGGCCTCGTCCTGACCCTCGACCACGGCGGCGCTGCTGGTCAGGTCGCCCTTGGCGATCGCTTCGGCCAGCAGTTCGGCCTCGGCCAGCGGCTTGCAGATGCTCTGCATATTCAAGAGGGTCAGCGGCACCACCACGGCGGCGGCCAGGGCCAGCACGACGATGAAGGCGGTCAAGACCTGGCCCTGGGTGGCCTCGGCACGCTGGTGCGTGTCGGTGGCTTCCTGCTGCAGCGCGGCGCGCAGCTCATCGATCTGCTTCTCGGCCAGGGCCACATCGTCCTTGGCGCGGCCCAGCAGCTTGTCGGCCACGGCGGCGTTGTCGTAGCCGCCAGCCTCCAGCTGGGTCAGCACCGGCTGGGCCTTGGTGGCGTAGGCGTCCAGCAGGCTCAGCACCTTGGCCATGCTGGCCTTGTCGCCGGCGCTTTCACCGCTGCGCATGGCTTTGGCGATCTCGGCGATGGATTTGCGCGAGTCGTCCCATTTGGCGCGCATCGCCTTGACGACCTCGGGCTTCTCGTAGTTGATGATCATGTCCTTCTCGAAGCGCCGCATCTCCCCCATGGCGTGAACCAGGCGGGTGACTTGGTTGGCTTCGCCGACGGACACTTCGGCAAACTGCTTGGTCTGGTCGCGCATCGAGTTCATGCCCAGCAGACCGACACTGCCCACGGCCAGCAGCAGCACCAGCACCATGGCGATCGCGCCAATCATGCGGGTGCGTATGCTGAAGCGGCGGAGCATTGCACTCATACTCATTCGGATACCTCTGTAGCTTCGACGTCAGTGACGCGAGCGCCTGACCAGGCTGCCCACATCGAGAATCAGCGCGACGCGGCCGTCGCCCATGATGGTGGCGCCCGAGACATCGGGCACCTTGCGGTAGTTGGCTTCCAGGTTCTTCACGACCACCTGCTGCTGGCCGAGCAACTCGTCCACCAGCATGGCCACGCGGCCCCCTTCGGCTTCCACCACCACCATGATGGAGCTGACATGCTCGAAATCGAAACGCGGAACATTGAAAACCTGCTCCAATTCCACGACCGGCATGTATTCGTCGCGCACCTCGACCACGCGGCCGGAGCCGCCGACGGTCTTGATGGTGTCGGCCTGGACCTGGAAGGATTCGACCACCGAGGCCAGCGGCAGGATGTAGACCTCGTCGCCGACGCCCACGCTCATGCCGTCCATGATGGCCAGGGTCAGCGGCAGGCGCACCGAGACCTTCATGCCATAGCCCTCGGCCGAGTCGATCTCGACCGTGCCGCCCAGCTGGGTGATATTGCGCTTGACCACGTCCATGCCGACGCCGCGTCCCGAGACATCGGTGACCTGGTCGGCGGTGGAGAAGCCGGGCGCGAAGATCAGGCCCCAGACCTCGGCATCGCTCATCGAGTCGGGCGCATCGATGCCTTTCTCGCGCGCCTTCTTGATCAGCTTGTCGCGGTTCAGGCCGCGGCCGTCGTCGCGCACCTCGATCACGATGGAGCCGCCCTGGTGCGAGGCGACCAGGGTAATCGTGCCCTGCTCGGGCTTGCCCTTGGCGACTCGCTCGGCCGGCAGCTCGATGCCGTGGTCGCAGCTGTTGCGCACCAGATGGGTCAGCGGGTCGGTGATCTTCTCGACCAGACCCTTGTCCAGCTCGGTGGCTTCGCCCTGCGTGACCAGTTCGACCTTCTTGCCCAGCTTGGCGGCCAGGTCGCGCAGCATGCGCGGGAAGCGGTTGAATACGCCCGACATCGGAATCATGCGAATCGACATCACCGATTCCTGCAGATCCCGGGTGTTGCGCTCCAGATCGGCCAGGCCTGAGGCCAACTGCTGATACAGGGCCGGGTCCAGCTGGCTGCTGTTCTGCGCCAGCATCGCCTGGGTGATGACCAGCTCGCCGACCAGATTGATCAGCTGGTCGACTTTCTCGACCGAGACGCGCAGCGTGGACTGGTCCATGCCGCCGGCCGGGGGGCGGGCCTCGGTCTTGGCGACCGGCTTCGCGACCACGGCCTTCGGTGCCTCTGCGGGCAACTGGGCCTGGGCTTCGAGCTCGGTGCTGGTGCTGCCGCTGGGCAGGCCCGGGGCATCGTCGAAGAAGCCGTAGCCGGGGTCCTGGCTCACGGCCTCGGCCGGCGGCGCGCCGGGCGCGCCCTCGTGGAAGCCGAAGCCCGGGCCCAGCGGCAGCAGCTTGACCTGCTCACGGGCCACATGGAAGGTGAAGAGATCCAGCAGATCGTTGTCGGTGCTGCCGGTCAGGATCTTGTAGCGGCGCATGCCGTCGGAGGAAACACCGCCGTCCAGCGGCTCTATCGTGCCCAGATCGGTGATTTCCTTGAACAGCTCGACCAGGTTGTCGGCCAGGCTCAGGTCGGCCAGCGGCCCGACCTGCAGCTCCAGCTCGCGTGCGGTCGGCTTGGCCGGCGCGGCGGCCGGCTTGGGCGCCGGTGCCGGCGCGGCGCTCTGCACTGCCGGTGCTGCCGTCACCTCCTTGCCCTCGACCAGCGCGCGGATGCTGGTCAGCAGGTCGGTGGTGTCGACGGCGTCTGCACCGGAGCCCTGGTGGCGGCCCAGCTGCGCGCGCAAGGCATCGCCCGACTGCAGCAGGATGTCCACCATCGCGGCATTCGGTGCCAGCTCGTGGCGGCGCAGCTTGTCCAGCAGCGTCTCCATCTGGTGGGTCAGCTCGGCCACATCGCCGAAGCCGAAGGTTGCCGCACCACCCTTGATCGAGTGCGCGCAGCGGAAGATCGCGTTCAGCTCTTCATCGTCGGCAGTCTCGATATTCAGGTTCAGCAGCAGCTGTTCCATATTGTCGAGGTTCTCGCCGGCTTCCTCGAAGAAGACCTGGTAGAACTGACTCAGGTCAATGCCGGCACTCAGGCTTGCGCCTTCGGAGGTCATTTCTCCCATGCTTTACTCCTTGTTGTGGCGCCAGGCCTCAGCGAATCACTTTGCCGATCACCTCGATCAGCTTGGCCGGATCAAAAGGCTTGACCAGCCAGCCGGTGGCGCCAGCGGCACGGCCGGCCTGCTTCATCTGGTCGCTGGACTCGGTGGTCAGGATCAGGATGGGGGTGGTTTTGAACTTGGGGTTGTCGCGCAGTTTCTTGGTCAGGCTGATGCCGTCCATGCGCGGCATGTTCTGATCGGTCAGCACCAGATCGAAATCGCGCGAGCTGGACTTTTCCCAGGCATCCTGGCCATCGACCGCCTCAACCACATTGAAACCTGCGTTCTTGAGGGTGAAGGAGACCATCTGGCGCATCGAGGCCGAATCGTCCACAGCAAGAATTGAATGCATCGCTTTCTCTCCGGATAACAAGCTGATATCGGTTGAACTTGAGAACTCTTTAGAACAGTTCGATGGACCCTGCGTCCATTTCGTCCTGAGTCACGGGATTGGGGCGCAGCGGCGCGATCTCGACGACCGCCTCACCGTCCTCGTCGTCGCCAAAGGTGTCGCGCGCCAGCTGGTCGGCGCAGTTGCGCAGGCGCTGACTGGTGTGAGCGATCAGCTGGGTGGCCATGTCCTGGAACTGCAGCGCCGTGATGGCGCCGGCAATGTCTTCCATCACATGGTGCAGCGCACCGCTGTCGGCGCCTGGGTTTTCGGCGGCCTGGCGCAGCAGGGTCTGGACCTGGCTGGAGGCGCTGTAAAAATGGCCGGACAAGGCCTCGCCGGCATCGTCGAGCAGGCGCTGCAGGCGCTCCAGATCGTTGGTCACCGTCATCAGGTGGTCCTGCAGTTCGGCGGCGGCCAGCAAAGGGAGCATGCCCGGCTCTTCATCAGGGGTGGAGTTTTCGTTCATCGGCTTCGTCGCTCCATGCTTGTTATGTGCTGACCTGGCTCAGACGACCGGATGGTCCGGTCATATCCGGGATCTTCGGCATTTCTTGTGGGCATGTCGACAGGACAATCGGCCCGAACTGGGCCTATTTCTTGGAATCGACCCGAATCCAACAAACCTGATGCGGGTTAACGCCGGATTGTGGGCTGGGCGGCGCTGCCGTTCATGGATAGCGGCAGGGCTGCCGTGAGTTGTTGCACATTCTTGGCATACTCCCGCCCCATGACTGTTTCTAGCGCCGAGCGTCGCCTGCGTGTACTCCATGTTGAGGATTCGGAACTCGATCACCAACTGATCGTGGCCCAGTTGCGCCGCGCCGGCCTGGACCTGGAGGTGCACCGGGTCGATACCCTGGCCGAGGTCGCGCAGGCGCTGACCGAGGCCTGGGATGCCATCGTGTCCGACTACAACCTGCCCGGTTTCTCCGGCCTGGTGGTGCTGGACATGCTCAAGGAGAGCAAGCGCCTGATTCCCTTCGTGCTGGTCTCCGGCGAGATCGGCGAAGACACGGCCGTGGCGGCGATGCGCACCGGCGCCTCCGACTATCTGCTGAAGAACAATCTGGCGCGGCTGGCGCCGGCCCTGCTGCACGCCATCGAGGCCAACGACATGCAGTGCGCCCGTCTGGAGGCCGACCGCGAACTGCGCAAGAGCAAGCAGCGCCTGCACGAGCTGGCCGGCCATTTGCAGACCAGCGTCGAGATGGAGCGCGCGGCAATCGCGCGCGAGATCCACGACGATGTCGGCGGCTCGCTGACGGCGCTGAAGTTCGACCTGGCCTGGATCGCCCGCCATGCGCAGGACGCGGCGGTGCGCCAGCGCGTGCAGTCGGCGCTGGAGACCGTCAGCTACGCGATCGAGGCCAGCCAGCGCATCATGCACAACCTGCGGCCGGCCATCCTCGAGCAGGGCCTGGTCGCGGCGGTGCAGTGGATGAGCATGCGTTTCGAGCGCCGCACCGGCATCACGACGACCATGCGCACCAGCCATGAGCAGATCCAGCTGCCGGCCGGCGTGCCGCTGGTGGCCTACCGCACCGCGCAGGAAGCCTTGACCAATGTCAGCAAGCATGCAAATGCCAGCCGGGTCGATATCGAGCTGAGCGTCGACTCGGGCGTGCTGACCCTGGAGGTCAGCGACAATGGTCAGGGCGTGGCGCCAGGCGATCTTGCCAAGGCGCGATCATTCGGCATCCGTGGTCTGCATGAACGGGCCGCAACCGTTGGGGGATGGGTCGATTTGAGCAGCAATAGCAGAGGGACCAGCCTGATCCTGTCGGTGCCGCTCGAAGCGCCCGACGACAGCCTGGCCGATGACGAGGCCGGCCGCGCCGCCACCCACGATCCTTCGGCCTGGGGCTGCGCATGATCAAGGTGATTCTGTGTGACGACCATGCGCTGATACGCCGCGGCATCCGCGACACCCTGTCCGATGCGGCCGATATCGAGGTCATCGGCGAGGCCGGCGATTACGGCGAGTTGCGCACGCTGATGCGCCAGCCCGACAAGGACTGCGATGTGCTGGTGCTGGACATCAATATGCCGGGCCGTAGCGGCCTGGACGTGCTGCATGTGCTGAAGGACGAGGGCAACCCGGTGCGGGTGCTGATCGTCTCGATGTATCCGGAAGACCAGTACGCGATCCGCGCGCTGAAGGCCGGTGCCTTCGGCTATGTCAACAAGGGCGGCGACCCGCAGCTGCTGGTGGCGGCGGTGCGCACCGTGGCACAGGGGCGCAAGTATGTGACGCCCGAGATCGCCCAGATGCTGGTCGAGAGCCTGACCGCGCCATCCACCGAGCAGGCCCACCAGAAGCTCTCCGACCGCGAGCTGCAGACCCTGGTGATGATCGCCTCGGGCAAGCGTCTGTCCGACATCGCCGAGGAGCTGACGCTGAGCCCCAAGACCGTCAGCGTCTACCGCGCCCGCGTGCTGGAAAAGCTGGCCCTGTCGAACAACTCCGAGCTGACGGTCTACGCGATCCGCAACGGTCTGGTCGAGAGCTAAAGCCGGCCGGCAGCGCGCCGATAAAGCGCTGATGGCTGATCAAGAACCGAGCGGCGCGTCGGCTCGGGCGCGGCCGCCCGAGCGCTCGCTGGTGCGCCGCCTGACGGCGCTCAATCTGACGGTGCTGGCCGCGACCCTGCTGCTGACCCTGGGACTGATCGCCGGGCTGTCCTGGCTGGGCGCGCGCGAGCGCCAGGCCCAGGCCGCCGAGCAGGCCGCCCAGCTGCTGGCCCATGGCGTGGCGGCGATGCTGGTGTTCGAAGATCGCGCCGCCGCAGCCGCCGAGTTGGCCGCATTCGCGCACCGCGCCGAGCTGCTGGAGTTGCAGCTGCTGGACTCCCGGGGCCGGCTGTTCGCGCGCTGGCCGGCCGAGGGCGCCACGCAGGCCGCCGTGCCGGCCTGGACCGGCCGTGTCATCGAAGGCGGCGAAATCCAGGTCCATGCGCCAGTGCTGCAGCAGGGCGAAGCGGTCGGCCATCTGCTGCTGCGCGAGAGCTTGGCCGGTCTGGAACAGGGCCTGCTGCGGCTGGCCGCGCTGACGGGCGTGCTGGCGCTGCTGGCCATCGTGCTGGCCGCGCGGGTGCTG
>NZ_JAQOWX010000134.1:0-13747 GCF_028462495.1 Paucibacter sp. XJ19-41 | reverse complement strand
CTGGCCGGTTATGCGACGCCGCCCGAGCTGCTGGACGGCGCCTCCCAGGCCTTCGCGGCGGCCGGCCGCTTCGAGGCGGCCTTTGGCTGCGCGCACCGTGCCAGCCAGGCCCGGCTGCGCCGCTATGGCGAGGAGGCCGGCCAGCGCTCGCGCGCGATGCATGCGCACCACCAGATCGAGCGGGCCCGTGCCGAGAGCGAGCATCTGCGCCGCCTGGCCGCGTCGGAGGCGGCGCGCTTTGCCGACCTGCAGGGTGCCCACCAGGTGCTGCAGCATCTGGGTGAGATCGGCCAGGAGATCACTGCCGAGCTGCAGACCGAGCGCGTCATCGAGGTGCTGGAGCGGCGCGTCCATGCCTTGCTCGATGCGCCCAGCCTGGCCGTCTATCTGCTCGACGAGGCCGGCGAGCAGCTGCAATGCGCTTATGGCCGCGAGGACGGCGAGCGCTTTGCCGACGCGCCGATCCCGCTGGCCGACCCGCAGTCCTTTTGCGCGCTGTGCGTGCGCGAGGGCCGCGAGCTGCTGCTTGACGGGGCCGAGGCGGCGCCGGCCCAGATCGAGGGCACCAGCCAGATGCAGAGCCTGCTGTTCGTGCCGCTGCGCGTGGCCGAGCGCATCACCGGCGTGATCACCGTGCAGTCGCCGCGCCGCCAGGCCTATGGCGAGCGCGAGCAACTGGTGCTGCGCAGCCTCAGTGCCTATGCGGCGATTGCGCTGGACAATGCGCGCGCCTATCTGCGCCTGTCCGAGCTGCAGCGCCAGGTGATGGCGCAGGAGAAGCTGGCGGCGCTGGGCGCGCTGGTGGCCGGCGTCGCCCATGAGCTGAACACGCCGATAGGCAACAGCCTGCTGACCGCCTCGACCCTGCTGGAGCACACCCAGACCCTGGCGCAGCGCCTGCAGCAGGGCCAGCTGCGGCGCAGCGAGCTCGAGAGCTACACCCGCAGCTCGCAGGAGGGCCTGCAGGTGATCGAGCGCAGCATGCAGGGGGCGGCCCAGCTGGTCGACAACTTCAAGCAGGTGGCCCAGGACCGCGACACCCAGCAGCGCCGCCGCTTCGCGTTCTCCCTGCTGTGCGAGCAGGCCCTGCATGCGCTGGCGCCGCAGATCGCGCGTGCCGGCCACCGGCTGGCGCTGCAGCTCGACGCCGATCTGCAGCTCGACAGCTATCCCGGGCCGCTGGGCCAGGCGCTGGAGGTGCTGGTCGGCAATGCCTTGCTGCATGGCCTGCAGCCCGAGCAGCCGGGCGAGATCGTGCTGCGGGCCCAGGCGCTGAGCGGCGGCCGCTGCCGCATCGAGGTGGCCGACAACGGCCGCGGCATGAGCGAGGCGGTGCTGCTGCGCGTTTTCGAGCCCTTTTTCTCGACCCGCTTCGGCCAGGGCGGCAGCGGCCTGGGCCTGAGCATCTGCCACCACATCGTGCATGGCCTGCTGGGCGGGCGGCTCAGCGTGGTCAGCGCACCGGGGCAGGGCAGCCGCTTCATCATCGAGCTGCCGCTGGTGGCGCCCTAGTTCAGCCCGGCCATCACCGTGTCCAGTGACTCGTGGCTGAGGTCGGGCGGCTGCCAGGTTGGCAGCCAGTCCATGAACTGCGAGGCCGGCACCGGGCGGCCGATGAAATAGCCCTGGCCCTCGTCGCAGCCCAGCTCGGCCAAGAGTTTCCAGGCCTTGCCGGTCTCGACGCCCTCGGCCACCACGCTCAGGCCCAGGTTATGGGCCAGCTCGATGGTGGAGCGCACGATCTTGGCGTCATCGAGGTCGCGCTCCATCGCCATCACGAAGCTGCTGTCAATCTTCAGCTCGTTGACCGGCAGGCGCTTCAGATAGGCCAGCGAGGAGTAGCCGGTGCCGAAGTCGTCGATCGAGAGCTTGAATCCCAACTCGGACAGGCGCTCCAGCGTCGTCAGCGCGCGCTGCGGGTCGTCCATGATGGCGCTCTCGGTGATCTCCAGGCACAGATCGGCCGGCGCCGCACCATGGCGTGCCAGCAGGCTCATGATCTTGGCCGGCAGCTCCTGGTCCATCAGGTCGCGGGTCGACAGATTGACGCTGATGCGCACCGCCATGCCGCGCCGGCGCGCCTCCTGGGTCAGGCGGGCCGACTCCTCGATGACCCAGGCGGTCAGCGCACGGATGAAGCCGGTCTGCTCGGCAAAGGGGATGAACTGCATCGGCGGCACCAGGCCGCGCACCGGATGCTGCCAGCGCACCAGGGCCTCGGCGCTGACGATGGTGCCGTCGCGCAGATCGACCTTGGGCTGCAGATACAGGCGCAGTTCCTGGCCCTCGATGGCGCGGCGCAGCTCGCCCAGCAGCGACAGCGATTCCTGGCTGCCGGCGTCCAGCGCCGCCTCGTAGACCATGCTGCCATGCTGGCGCCGCTTGGCCGCATACATGGCCAGCTCGGCGCGCGCCAGCAGCTGGCTGACCTCGCGGCCGTGCTCGGGCGCCAGCGCGATGCCGATGCCGGCACCGAGGTCGACGGTCTGGTCATCGATATGCAGCGGCGCCTCGAAATCGGCCTGGATGCGGGCCGCGGCGGCCAGCGCGGCGGCCTGGTCGGCACCGTCCAGCAGCAGCACGAACTCGTCGCCGCCCAGGCGCGCCAGCAGCGCGCCGCTGTCCCGATGCAGGGCCTGCAGCCGCTGTGCGACGCTGCACAGCAGGCGGTCGCCGAAGGCATGGCCCAGCACATCGTTGACATGCTTGAAGCGGTCTAAGTCCAGCATCAGCACGGCGCGGGGGCTGTTGTCGCGGGCCAGGCGTGTGGCCAGCTGCTGGCTGAACTGCTCGCGGTTGGGCAGGCCGGTCAGCGGGTCCCAGAAGGCCAGACGGTGCACCTGTTCGTCGCGGCTGCGCACGCCCTGGCGCATCGCCTCGAAGGCATCGGCCAGATCGCCGACCTCGTCGCTGCTGTGGCGCCGCACCGGCGTCTCGTAGTCGCCACGGCCCAGGCGCTCGGCCGAGTCCGACAGGGTCTTGATCGGCCCGCTGATGCGCCGCGCCGTCAGCACCGCGCCGAGCGCGAAGACGCCGACGCCGATCAAGGTCAGCGCCAGCAGGGTCAGCTGCAGCTGCCGGTAGGGAGCGATGGCTTCATCGAAGGAGCGCAGCAGCACGACGGCCAGGGCCTGCTGCGGCTCCAGCAGCGGCGCGAAACGGCCGCGCCACTGCTCCCCGTCGACCTCGGCCGCGAACAGCTCGCCGGCCACCGGGATCTGCCCGGCCAGGCTGCGGGCCGCCTCGCTGTCGAAATTGCTGACCAGCGGTCGCCAGGCGGTGCCGGTCTTGATGACGACCACCGCCCGCAGATCGGACAGGCTTTTGAGGTCCTGCAGCGCGGCGGCGTCGAGCGCGAAGCCCATCAGCACCCAGCCCACCGGGGCCGGCGTGCGCACCTGGGCCACCACCACCTGATAGGCCTGGCCGTCCAGCAGGGCCAGCTGCATAGCATCGCCCGCCGCGGGCTTGTTGACCCTGGCCTGCAGCAGGCCGAGAAAACGGCCGGCGTCCTCGCGGGTGGCGGCCACCAGCTTCAGCTCGTTGTCGGCATAGACGACCACGCTGGCGCCGATGCGCTCGCCCTGGTTGCTGAGTGCGTCGCGTATGGTCTCGACCGTGCCGGCCTCGGCCAGCGGCAGGCCGATGGCTTCCTTGAAACCATAGTCCTTGGCCAGCAGCTCGGCCGCATCGCCGCGCCGCACCGCCTCCTGGGCCAGCAGCCGGCGCAGCACCCGCTCGCCGGTCTTCAGCTCGGCGGCGATGGCGCCATTGGCATTGCGCTCGATGCTGCTGCGTATCACCGCAAAGCTGGCCAGCTGCACCACCAGCAGCAGGGCCAGGAAGAGCGCGACGATGCGGCCCTCGAGCCGGCGCAGGTTCAGGAAAGCCGGCAGCGTGCTCATTCGAGGCTCAGGCTGACCTGGCTCTGGCCGCCTGGCGCCGCCACGCTGATGCGCTGGCCCAGCAGCACCGGCCTGCCGACGCGCGGATGCCAGACCTTCAGATTGTGTTCACCGGCCGGCAGGTCCAGCTTCAGCAGGCCCTGGGCATCGGTCTTGGCGAACAGCGGCGTGTCGACCACGACGATATGGGCGCTCATCTTGTCGTGGATATTGCAGCCCAGGGTTGCGATGCCGGGCTTGTCGAACAGCACCGGCTCGGCCGGCGTGCCCGAGTAGAGCTTGATGTCAAAGGTCTTGACCGGCGAGAAGGAGTAGACATGGTGGCGCACCGTGTCGAAATTCGGAAAGTTCACCGCCGTGCCGGTCTGCACCACCAGCACATGGGGCTGGAACTGGCGCTCGCGCTGGGCCATCTCGGCCTTGGCACCGGGTGCGGCGCGGCTGGTCTGGGCGCGCAGCTCGACCGCCACCACCGCATCGGCCAGCGGCTCGCCGGCCGTGCTCCGGACCAGCACGGTCCAGGGCAGGGCCAGCGCGGGGCCGGCGATCAAGGAGGTGAGCAGCAGAGCGGACGGGAGGGCGCGTGGAGGCTTCATGGCGAGGGGAAAACACCTTGACACACTCTATCCGCTTCGCCCGGTCGGCGTCAGCGCTGCGGCCGCAAAACCGTGTATATGCCGCCGCAGCGCCGGCTACATCAGGGTCGCAGCGCCAGCTTGGGCGCGCGCGGCGCCGCCGCCACCTCGACCAGCATCAGCGCCAGGCGCTGCAAGGCGGCCCAGGGGTCCAGCGGCCAGCCCGGGTGGCGCAGGCCCTTGACGATGCCGTCGCAGACCTGCGCGGCCTCGACCAAGGGGGCCAGGCTGTGCGGCTTGATGCCGGGCACGATGCGCTCGAACAGGCGCTCCTTCGGGCCCCAGACCCGGGCCTCGCGCAGCGCCATCGGCAGCGGCTTGCCGGCGTCGACCGCCTCGCGCACGCGCTTGAGCGCGCGGATGTCCTCGGCCAGCGCCCAGTGCACCAGCACGGCCGCTTCGCCCTCGGCCTGCAGCCCGTCCAGCATGCGCAGCACCCGGCCCAGCTGGCCGCCCAGCACCGCCTCGCTGAGCTTGAAGACGTCGTAGCGGGCCACGTTCAGCACGGCCGCCTCGATCTGCTCGAAGCTCAGCTCGCCCCTGGGATGCAGCAGCGCGAGCTTTTGCAGCTCCTGGTGGGCGGCCAGCAGATTGCCCTCGACGCGGTCGGCAAAGAAGGACAGCGTGCGCTGGCCCTCCTCGCCGTCCTGCACCGGCTGGCCCTGGGCGGCTAGGCGCTGCGCGATCCATTGCGGCAGCGCGCGGCGCTCGACCGGGTCGACCCGCACCGTGATGCCGGCGCCGTCCAGCGCACCGAACCAGGCGCCGTTCATCTGGGTCTTGTCCAGCCGCGGCAGGCTGACCAGGGTCACGACATCCTCGGGCAGGCGCTCGCAATAGCGCTGCAAGGCCTCGGAGCCGTCCTTGCCGGGCTTGCCCGAGGGGATGCGGATCTCGATGAACTGGCGCTCGGCAAACAGGCTCAGCGCCTGGGCCGCGCCCAGCACCGGGCCCCAGTCGAAATAGGCGCCGGCCACGGTGAAGACCTTGCGTTCGCCATAGCCCTGCGCGCGCGCGGCGGCGCGGATCGCGTCGCAGGCCTCCTGGGCCAGCAGCGGCTCGTCACCGAACACGGTGTAGATGGGCCTCAGGCCCTTGGCGAGCTGCGGGGCGAGGGCGTCGGCGCGGATCTGCATGTCGCTGTGATTCAGCCGGGCAGGCGGATGGCGGCCAGCCGGCGCATCACCTGGGCCACCGCATCGGACTGCATCGAGCGGTACAGCCAGGCCTCTTCCTGCTCCTTGCCCAGCGCGGCGGTCTCGGTGTAGTTCNGCCAGCCGGCGCATCACCTGGGCCACCGCATCGGACTGCATCGAGCGGTACAGCCAGGCCTCTTCCTGCTCCTTGCCCAGCGCGGCGGTCTCGGTGTAGTTCATCTCGCGGCTCAGGCGCATCTCGGTCAGCGGCTGCAGGATCTCGCCGGCCGGCGTGCGCAGCACATAGTCGAGCTGCAGCTGCAGCTGCCACTCGCGCACCTGGCCGGCGCTGGTCGAGACGACGACCGTGCGGTCGCGCGTATCGCGCTGCGCCTCCAGCACCACCTCGGCGCGGTTGAAGTCGGCCAGCAGCGTGACCTTGGTGCGGCCCAGCTGGCGCCGCAGCTCGGCGGCCAGGGCCGAGTCGGGCGCGAAGCCCTTCAGGCCCAGGGTGCGGAACTGCAGCTCGGGTTCGCGGCGCGGCGCGAAGCCGCAGCCGAGCACCGAAGCGGACATCAAACCGAGCAGGGCGGTGCGGCGCAGCATGGTCTTCAGACCACCACGTTGACGAGGCGGCCGGGCACG
Organism: Paucibacter sp. XJ19-41; assembly: GCF_028462495.1. Classification (NCBI taxonomy): domain Bacteria; kingdom Pseudomonadati; phylum Pseudomonadota; class Betaproteobacteria; order Burkholderiales; family Sphaerotilaceae; genus Roseateles; species Paucibacter sp. XJ19-41. Next base: position 7,426 of record NZ_JAQOWX010000134.1, on the reverse strand, counting down.
ATGATGACTTTCTTGGCCGGCTTGCCCTCGCTGAACTTGATGCACTCCTCGTTGGCCAGCGCGGCCGCCTCGATCGCGGCCTTGTCGGCGCCGGCCGCCACCTTGACGCTGCCGCGCAGCTTGCCGTTGACCTGCAGCATCAGCTCGATCTCGTCCTGCACCAGGGCGGCCTCGTCGACCACCGGCCAGGCCGTGTCGAGCAGATCACCCAGCTCGGCGGCAAAGCCGAGATCGACCCACAGCGCATGCGCGATATGCGGGCAGGCCGGGTAGAGCACGCGCAAGAGCACCGAGAAGCCTTCGCGCACGGCGGCGTCCTGGCCCTGGGACTTGAAGCCTTCCAGCGCGTTCAGCAGCTTCATCGCGCCGGAGACGACGGTGTTGTACTGCATGCGCTCGTAGTCGTACGAGACCTGCTTGAGCGCCAGATGCACCTCGCGGCGCAACGCCTTGCCGTCGCCGTTCAGTGCCGCGAAGTCGCGACCGCCGGCCTTGATGGCCTCGGCATTCTTGGCGCCGAAGCCCCAGACCCGCTTCAGGAAGCGGTGCGCGCCCTCGACGCCGGCATCGTTCCACTCCAGCGTCTGCTCGGGCGGCGAGGCGAACATCACGAACAGCCGGGCCGTGTCGGCGCCGTACTGGTCGATCAGCTGCTGCGGGTCGACGCCGTTGTTCTTGGACTTCGACATGGTCGTCATCTCGTAGTCCAGCGGGGTGCCGTCGGCCTTCAGCGTGCCACCGACGATCTGGCCGTGCTCGTTGGTCTGCACGTCGACCTCGTGCTCCCAGTAGTAGTTCTTGCCGGCATCGGCGGGCTTGTGCGAGAACGCGCCCTTCAAGACCATGCCCTGGGTCAGCAGCTTGGTGAAGGGTTCGTCGATCTTGACCAGGCCCAGATCGCGCATCACCTTGGTCCAGAAGCGCGCGTACAGCAGGTGCAGGATCGCGTGCTCGATGCCGCCGATGTACTGATCCATCGGCATCCAGTAGTCGCTGCCCTGGCCGACCATGGCTTCGCTGTTCTGCGCATCGCAATAGCGCATGAAGTACCAGGACGAGTCGACGAAGGTGTCCATCGTGTCGGTCTCGCGCTGCGCCGGCTTGCCGCACTTCGGGCAGGCGCAGTTCAGGAAGTCGGCGCGCTTGTTCAGCGGATTGCCGCTGCCGTCCGGGATGCAGTCTTCCGGCAGCACGACCGGCAGATCCTTGGCGGGGACGGGCACCGCGCCGCAGTCCTCGCAGTGGATGATGGGGATGGGCGTGCCCCAGTAGCGCTGGCGGCTGATGCCCCAGTCGCGCAGACGCCAGGTGGTCTTCTTCTCACCCAGGCCGTTGAGCAACTCGGCGACGCGGTCTACGGCCTCTTTGTAACCCAGCCCGTTCAGATCGCCAGAGTCGTAGCAATAGCCATCTTTCGTTCCGTAGGACTCGTCCCATGCATCGAATGAGTACCAATCCTTGTCGACAACGATCGGTCGATCAGTTTTTACACCCGAAAGAGAGTTTCCAATCCCCATCGAAGCACGGAATCGGTTGCGCGGCGCCACTACAGGCTTTATCTCGAGACCGTATTTCTTAGCGAACTCGAAATCGCGCTCGTCATGCGCCGGCACGCCCATCACGGCGCCGTCGCCATAGCTCATCAGCACATAGTTGCCGATCCAGACCTCGACCTGGGCGCCGGTCAGCGGATGCGTGACGAACAGGCCGGTGGGCTTGCCCTTCTTCTCTTGCGTGGCGAGTTCGGCCTCGGTGCTGCCGCCGCTCTTGCATTCATGGATGAAGGCGGCCAGCTCGGCATTGCCGGCGGCCGCATGGGTGGCCAGCGGGTGCTCGGGCGCGACCGCACAAAACGTAACCCCCATGATGGTGTCGGCGCGGGTCGTGAACACATAGAGCCTGCCGTCCTGGATCAATGCGCCGTCGGCACCGCTGATCTGGTGCGGGAAAGCGAAACGCACGCCCTCGCTCTTGCCGATCCAGTTTTCCTGCATCAGGCGCACGCGCTCGGGCCATCCGTGCAGATAGCTCTTGTCCTCGGGATTGGCAACGGCCGACAGCAGCTCGTCGGAGTACTTGACGATGTTCAGGTAGTAGCCGGGGATCTCGCGCTTCTCGACCACGGCGCCGCTGCGCCAGCCCTTGCCGTCGACCACCTGCTCATTGGCCAGCACGGTCTGGTCGACCGGGTCCCAGTTGACGACCTGGGTGCGGCGCTCGGCGATGCCGGCCTCCAGCATCTTCAGGAACAGCCACTGGTTCCATTGGTAGTAATCGGGCTTGCAGGTGGCGATTTCGCGCGACCAGTCGATCGCCAGACCCATGGCCTGCATCTGGGACTTCATGTAGGCGATGTTGTCGTAGGTCCACTTCGCGGGCGGCACCTTGTTCTTCATCGCGGCGTTCTCGGCCGGCAGGCCGAAGGCGTCCCAGCCCATCGGCATCAGCACGTTGTAGCCCTTCATGCGCAGCGAACGGGTCAACATATCGTTGATCGTGTAGTTGCGCACATGGCCCATATGCAGCTTGCCGCTGGGGTAGGGCAGCATCGAGCAGGCGTAGAACTTGGGGCGGCTGTTGTCTTCGACGACGCGATAGGCGTCGCGGGCCTGCCAATGGCTGCGGGCGGCCTGTTCGACCTCGGACGGGGTGTACTTTTCGTTCATGATGGCAATCGGGCGCGGAAGCCGCGATTGTAGGAGGGCCGCCGGCCCCACCAACCGCTACTCGGTCTGCGTGACGAAGGCGATGCGGTTCAGCCCTGCCGCCTGGCACCAGCCGATCAGCTCGGCCACCTTGCCGTAGGGCGCGGTCTTGTCGGCGCGCAGCTGCACTTCCATCCCGGGGCTGTCCTTGGCCAGGGCCGCAATGCGTTGCTGGAACTGGGCCGGCGCCAGCTTCTCGTCGCCGAGATAGAGGCTGCCATCGGCCTGTAGCGCGACGCTGAGGAAGGCCGGTGCATCGCCCGGCGTGGCGGCCTCGCTCTGCGGCAGGTCCAGGCGCAGCGAGGAGGTCATCAGCGGCGCGCTGATCATGAAGATGATCAGCAGCACCAGCATCACATCGATCAGCGGCGTCATATTGATCTCGCCCATCGGCTTGGGCATGTCGCGGCGTTCCAGACGTCCGAAAGCCATGATGGTCTGCCTCAGTCGGCCGGCTGGTCGAGCAGCTCGCGCAGATCGTGGGCGAAGCCTTCGAGCTCGGCTTCGCAGTCGCCGACGAACTTGCCGTAGATGTTGTAGGCCAGCACCGCCGGAATCGCGACTGCCAGGCCGGCGGCGGTCATGATCAGCGCCTCGCCGACCGGGCCGGAGACCTTGTCGATCGACAGATTGCCCGAGGCCGAGATGCTCAGCAGCGCGTGGTAGATGCCCCAGACCGTGCCGAACAGGCCGACAAAGGGGGCGGTGGCGCCTATCGAGGCCAGCAGCACCTGACCGAATTGCAGCCGGGCCAGCACCTGGTGCAGCGCGTCGCGCAGACGCCGTGTCAGCTGCGACTCGCGCCGGCCGGCGGCCTCCAGCGTGCCGCCGTGGCTGGCAGCCGTCGCGGCGTCGAGCAGGGGCAGCAGCACCTGCTCGCGGTCAAAGTTCTGCAGCGCGAGCCGGCCTTCGTCGAGGCGGGCGGCGGCCCAGAAGGCCGGCACGGCGCGCGCCATGTCGCGGCGCGTGCGGCGCAGCAGCCAGCCCTTCCAGAGGATCACGATCCAGGCGCTGATCGACATCAGCAAGAGCAGCAGGGCCACGCTGCGCGAGACGCCGTCGGCCAGTTCCCAGAAATGCGCGAAACCGCCCATGGCTGCGGATGATCAGTGCTTCAGGCCCAGCACATCATCCATGCCGTACAGGCCCGGCCCGTTGGCGGCCAGGAAGCGCGCCGCGCGCAGGCTGCCCTGGGCATAGGTGACGCGGCTGCTGGACTTGTGCGTGACCTCGATGCGCTCGCCGATGCCGGCGAACAGCACCGTGTGGTCGCCAACGATGTCGCCGCCGCGCACGGTGGCGAAACCGATGGTGGAGGGATCGCGCTCGCCCGTCACGCCCTCACGGCCATAGACCGCGCAGTCCTTCAGGTCACGGCCGAGCGCGGCCGCCACCACCTCGCCCATCGCCAGCGCCGTGCCGCTGGGGGCATCGACCTTGTGGCGGTGGTGGGCCTCGATGATCTCGATGTCATAGCCCTCGTTGAGCGAGCGCGCGGCCAGGTCCAGCAGCTTCAGCACCACGTTGACCCCGACGCTCATATTCGGCGCCATCATGATGCCGATATGGCGGGCGTGCTCGCCGATCTCGGCCTTCTGCTCGGGGCTGAAACCGGTAGTGCCAATCACGGCCTTGATGCCCAGCTCGCGGCACAGGGCCAGATGGGCCATCGTGCCCTCGGGGCGGGTGAAGTCGATCAGCACATCGGCGCCCGCCAGACCCTGGCGCAGGTCGGCCGTGATCAGGGCGCCGCTGGCCTGGCCCAGCCAGGCGCTGGCGTCCTGGCCCAGGGCCGGGCTGTCGGCGCGGTCCAGCGCGCCGCTGAGCCGGCAATCGGGGGCGTTGACGACGGCCTCGATCAGCATGCGGCCCATGCGCCCGGAGGCGCCGGCAATCGCGATCTTCAGGCTCACGAGCGCGGCTCCAGCGGCGGGTAGCTGCGCACCGGGCCGACCGGCTCGATCGCGGTGGCCTCGGGCTTGGGCGGGATCGGCAGCGCCTTGCGCTCGTCCTCGGTCAGCGCCAGCTTGGGCACGGCCCGACCGGGCTTGAAGGTATTGATCGAGGCGATGAACTCGTTCTCGCCCGGCAGGTCCTCGGGCACATCCAGCGACTTCAGGCGGTCGCCGTCAAACCAGGCCACCAGATGGCGGGACTGGTTCGGCGCGCCCTGGCGACGAATCGAGAAGGCGTAGTCCCAGCGGTTGTCGTGAAAGATGTCGGTCAGCAGCGGCGAGCCCAGCAGATCGCGCACCTGGGCCCGGCTCATGCCCGGCTTGACCCGTGCCACCTGCTCCTTGGTCAGCACATTGCCCTGCACCACCTCGACGCGGTAGGGTGTCACCAGGCCCAGCACCTTGTCACCGGCCACCGAGGGGAGCACATCCAGCGAGGGCAGGGACGGCAGCTGGGCGCAGCCGGCCAGCAGGCTCAGCAGGGCGAGCGGAATGGCGTGACGAGAGATTGCTTGCATCTCTTTAAGGCCTGGGGGCGCTGGTCGCCCGGAGCTGGCTATGATTGGCGCATTCTAGCGGCAGGCCCATGGCGGGCTGGCCCACACCGAAGCGATGAACCGCACCGACGAGATCAAGAACAGCGGCCTGAAGGCGACGCTGCCCCGTATCAAGATTCTGGAGATCTTCCAGAAGACGGCGCAGCGCCATATGACGGCCGAAGATGTCTACAAGGCCTTGCTGACCGAGGGCGCCGATATCGGCCTGGCCACGGTCTACCGGGTGCTGACCCAGTTCGAGCAGGCCGGCCTGCTGTCGCGCAATCATTTCGAGTCTGGCAAGGCGGTGTTCGAGCTCAACGAAGGCCACCACCATGACCATCTGGTCTGCCTGACTTGCGGCCGGGTCGAGGAGTTCTTCGATCCCCAGATCGAGGAGCGCCAGCACGCGATCGCCAAGGATCGCGGCTTCGAGCTGCAAGAGCATTCGCTGGCGCTTTACGCCTCCTGCATCAAGAAGAACTGCCCGCACCACCGCAGCTGAGGCGCGGCTCGCTCAGTCGTCGCTCTGCCCGCCCTCGATGGCGCGCTGGTGGCGTTCGACGAACTCGCGATAGGTGTCGATGCCGCGCAGCTGCAAGATCGTGTTGCGCACCGCCGCCTCGACCAGCACGGCCAGATTGCGGCCGGCGTCCACCGCGATCACCACCTTGCGCACCGGCATGCCCAGCACCTCCTCGTACAGGGGCTCATAGGGCAGACGCTCGAAATCGCGCTCCATCGTTTCCTTGCGCACCAGGTGCACGATCAGCTTGAGCCGCATCTTGCGGCGCACTGCGGTCTCGCCAAAGATGGCCTTGATGTCCAGCAGGCCGATGCCGCGCACCTCCAGCAGATTCATCAGCAGCTCGGGGCAGCGGCCCTCGATCGCGGTCTGGGCGATGCGGAAGAAGTCCACCGCATCGTCGGCCACCAGGCCGTGGCCGCGCGAGATCAGCTCCAGCCCCAGCTCGCTCTTGCCCAGGCCCGATTCGCCGGTCAAGAGCACGCCCAGGCCGAGGATGTCCATGAAGACGCCGTGGCGGGTCGTGCGGTTGGCGCAGACATGGGCTAGATAGGCGCGCACCAGGTCGATCACATGGCCGGCCGATTCGGTGGTCACGAACAGCGGGATCTCGGCGCGGTCGCACATCGCGACCAGTCGGTCCGGTGGCGGCTGGTCGTCGGCCACGATGATGACCGGCGGCTCCAGCGTCACGATGCGGGCGATGCGGCGGTCCAGCACCTCGCCCGAGGCCTGGCTCAGATAGGCCACCTCACGGCGGCCGACGATCTGGACCCGGTAGGGATGGATGTAGTTCAGATAGCCGACCAGGTCGGCGGCGGACTGCGCGTCGCGCAGCGCGGCCTCGTCGAAGCGGCGTTCCGGGTGGGCGTGGCCGGCGATCCATTCCCAGCGCAGGGCCTCGCGGTGCTCTTCAAAGAGCCGGTCTGCGCTGATCGAGGTGGCTTTCACTAAGTCGGCGAATCGTCAGGCCACGGACTTCAGCGGTTCCCATTCCGAGATCAGGCGGTGCACCGCACTGGCCTCGGTCTCGGTCTTCAGGCGTTCGCGCAGTTCGCGGTCGGACAGCATCTCGGCGATCTCGGACAGGATTTCCAGATGCCGCTGCGTCGCCGCCTCGGGCACCAGCAAAAAGATCAAGAGGCTGACCGGTTCATCGTCTGGGGCGTCAAAGCCGATGGCCTGCTGCACACGCAGCACGGCGGCCAGCGGGTTCTTCAGACCCTTGATGCGGCCATGCGGGATGGCCACGCCATGGCCCAGACCGGTCGAGCCCAGGCGCTCGCGGGCGAACAGGTTGTCGGTGACCGAAGCTCGGGAGATCGCGTGATTGTTTTCAAACAGCAGGCCTGCCTGCTCAAAAACGCGCTTTTTGCTGGATGCGTCCACATTCACCAGCACATTGCTGGCCGGCAGGATAGCGGCGAGACGGTTCATCGTGTCACAGCGCCGATTACGGCTGATAGGCCTTGGGCGAGACGCTTGTTCGGTAGCTAGGGAGGGGATTATAGGAAGGCGCACAAGTCCTGTGGGCCCCGCAGTTCGGGGCGGGGTGCAGTATTGCGCGATTTTGCGGCGGCGCAGCAACAGCCTTGTGCGTATACCGAATCGGGCTCGCTGCGGCCACAAAAAAGCGGCCCGCACAGTCCGTGTCAATACTCTGACGCTAAGCTGAAGGCCTGAAGACAATGCCCTGCAACGCAA
>NZ_JAQOWX010000133.1:0-14593 GCF_028462495.1 Paucibacter sp. XJ19-41 | reverse complement strand
TGGCCCGTCTGCGCCTGGGCCAGGCGCTGCAGCGCAGCGGCGGCCCCGGCGTCGGGGAGGCCGCCGCACTGCTGAGCGAGGGCCGGGCCGGCCTGCTGGCCCAGCTGGGTCCGGCGCACAGCCTGACCCGCCCGACCCCCTAGCTTGTGGGTGAGCGGTCCGTCCGGCTCGGGCCGCGATTTGCGTATGCCCCGTGACAAGCCTTCTTGCTTGTCTTCACCCATGGGAGCCATTCATGAAACCATCACTGTCAAAGCCGCTGCTGTCGCTGGGGCTCGTCGTCCTGGCCGGCCAGGCTGCCGCACAGCAGCAAGTGCTGTCGGTCGGCCAGGCACCGGGAACGCCGGGCTATACCTATACCTACGGGGGGCTGCCCTACAGCAGCAGCACCCGCTACAACCCTCAGCCCGGCAAGGTGCTGCAGATGAGCTGGACCAAGGACGCGACCAACACCACCGGTCTGGTCTCGGCCGAGCTGGGCCGCTTGCGCGTGGCCGAGTTCGGCTCGGGCCGGGCCTATGCGACGGATGGCAGCCTGTTCGGCATCGGCGGCAATCTGCGCCAGGCCTCCTTCGAGGACACGCTGAGCCTGGAGGGCGCGGGGGTCAATGCGAACACGGTGATGCGCATCGACTATCACTTCGGGGGCCGGGCCGGCGGGCGCATCGAGACCAATACAGAGTATGGCAACCGGCTGGACATCCTGGCCGAGCTGGCGATGGTCGTCGGCCCTCACGGCCTGCTGGTCACCGAGCGTACCTGGGCCACCCAGGATGTGCTGGCCGGCGGCCAGACGCGCAGCACGCTGGCCAGCAGCGGCATCTTCGATGTCAGCGCCACCGGTTTCAGCATGAGGCTAGGCCCGAAGCCGCAGTTCGGGACCTATCAGTTCGATGTGGAATGGCGTCTGGCGCTGCGGTCGCAGTGCCTGTTCACGCTGTCGGCGCTGCCCCCGAATCTGCCGGCGCCGTCAGGGGGCTGCAGCTACAGCGCCGACTACGGCAATACCGCCAGCTTCATGGGCCTGAGCCTCTACGACGGTGTTAGCGGTGCGCTGCTCGACCCGGCCAGCTACTACCTGCGCTCGGGCAGCGGCTTTGACTATGGCAAGGGCTTCGGCAATACGGCGCCGGTGCCCGAGCCGCAGAGCTGGGCCCTGCTGGCTCTGGGCCTCGCCCTGCTGGGCTGGCGCCGGGCGCGCCAGGCGGCGGGCTGATGAGTCAGTCGCGGGCGTTGCGCAGCCGGTTGGCGCGCAGCGCCAGCAGCGTGCAGGCCACGCCCGACAGCAGATAGAGCGTGACGGCAGCAAGGCCGAAGCGGGCCGACAGGCCCAGCGCCACCAGCGGCGCGAAGGCGGCGCCGATCAGCCAGGCCAGATCGGCCGTCAGCGCAGCGCCGGTGTAGCGCATGCGCGGCAGGAAGTTGGCCGTCACCGCGCCGGCCGCCTGGCCGTAGCTCAGGCCCAGCAGCACGAAGCCGAGCAGGATGAAGGCGTCCTGGCCCACCTGGCCGCCGTCCAGCAGCAGTGGCGCGAACAGGCTGAACACGCCGATGGCCGTCGCCAGCATGCCCAGGGTGCGGCGCCGGCCGATGCGGTCGGCCAGCAGGCCCGACAGCGGCATCGCGCCAGCCGCCAGCAGCGCACCGATCACCTGCACGACCAGCACCTCGCCGACCGGGCGTTCCGAGAACAGCATGATCCAGGACAGCGGGAACACCGTGACGATGTGGAACAGCGCATAGCTGGCCAGCGCGGCGAAGGCGCCGATCAGCACATTGCTGCCCTGGCTGCGCAGCAACTCGCCGACATCGCAGGGTTCCAGTTCCTTGGCATCGAGCTCGCGCTCGTACTCATGGGTGACCACCAGGCGCAGCCGCGCGAACAGCGCCACCACATTGATCGCGAAGGCGGCGAAGAAGGGGAAGCGCCAACCCCAGTCGAGGAAGTCGTGCTCGGACATGCTGCCCCAGAGGTAGGCAAACAGTCCGCAGGCGATCAAAAAGCCCAGCGGCGCGCCGAGCTGGCCCAGCATCGCATACCAGCCGCGGCGGTTTTCCGGCGCGTTCAGCGCCAGCAGCGAGGGCAGGCCGTCCCAGGATCCGCCCAGGGCCAGGCCCTGGCCGATGCGGAACAGCGCCAGCAGCGCGATCGCGCCCAGGCCCAGGCTGTGATAGCCGGGCAGCAGGGCCATGCCGGCGGTCGAGCAGCCCAGCAGGAACAGCGCCGAGGCCAGCTTGGCGCTGCGGCCCCAGCGGCGCTGGATGGCCATGCCGGCCACCGTGCCGATCGGCCGCACCACAAAGGCAAAGGCGAACAGCGCGAAGGCGTAGAGCGTGCCCTCCAGCCGGTCGGCGAAGGGGAAGAACACCGCCGGGAAGACCAACACCGAGGCGATGCCGTAGACAAAGAAGTCGAAGTACTCGGAGGCCCGGCCGATCACGACGCCGACCGCGATATCGCCGGGCGCCAGGCTGTGCTCGGGCTCGGTGCCCTGGATGCCGGGGTGGGTGAGGGTGTTACTGCTGGCCATGTCTCGCTTGCCTTGGACAAAATGTCCTATCGTTGATTTGGGTCAATCAAGATACATTTCCGACCGATGCGCAACTAGCGTTTTCCCGCCGGCCTGGTATTCCCGATGTCCCCAAAACCTTTAGTCGACACCACCTTAGCACGACTGGGCCTGCTGGCCCTGGCCCTGCCGCTGGGCGCCTGCAATATGGTGGTGATGAAACCCTCGGGCGATATCGCCCAGCAGCAGGCGCAGCTGATCGTCACCTCGACGATCTTGATGCTGATCATCATCGTGCCGGTGATCGCGCTGACCCTGCTGTTCGCCTGGCGCTACCGCCAGAACAACAAGTCCGCCACCTACAGCCCCGACTGGGACCACTCGACCCGGCTGGAGCTGGTGATCTGGGGCGCGCCACTCTTGATCATCATCGCGCTGGGCGCGATCACCTGGATCAGCACCCACAAGCTCGACCCCTACCGCCCGCTGGACCGCATCGCCGAAGGCCGGCCGGTGCCGCAGGGCCAGGCGCCGCTGGTGGTCGAGGTCGTGGCGCTGGACTGGAAGTGGCTGTTCCTCTACCCCGAGCAGGGCATCGCGACGGTCAATGAGCTGGCCGCGCCGGTGGACCGGCCGATCCAGTTCAAGATCACCGCGTCCACGGTGATGAACTCCTTCTACATCCCGGCGCTGGCCGGCCAGATCTATGCGATGCCCGGCATGCAGACCATGCTGCATGCGGTGATCAACAAGCCCGGTGCGTTCGAGGGCTTCTCGGCCAATTTCAGCGGCGATGGCTTCTCGCACATGCGCTTCAAGTTCCACGGCCTGTCCGAGGCGGGCTTCGAGCAGTGGGTGCAGAAGAACAAGGCCGAGGGTCAGGCCTTGACCCGCGCCGACTATCTGCAGCTGGAGCAGCCCAGCGCGCGCGAGCCGGTGCGCCGCTATGCGACGGTGGCCCCGGGCCTGTACGACGCGATCCTGAACCGCTGCGTCGACGGCAGCAAGATGTGCATGGCCCAGATGATGGCGATCGACGCCGCCGGCGGCCTGGGCAAGGGCAGCATTGACGGCCTGTCGAGCAAGACCTGGCGCACTGGCGACGGGATTGCCGAGCGCAGCTATGTGGCCGCGCTGTGCACACCCGAGAACGCCGGCGACTTCAGCCTCGCGCGCAGCCAGCCCTGACGCGAACCGGATACAGAGCGAGACCCTCTCCATGCAAGATTTCAACACGCTCCTGTTCGGCCGCCTCGGCCCGGATGCGATTCCCCATGACCCCATCATCTGGGCCACTTTCGCGATGGTGCTGCTGGGCGGCACGGCGCTGCTGGCCGTGATGACCAAGTACCGGGTCTGGGGCCCGCTGTGGCGCGACTGGATCACCAGCATCGACCACAAGAAGATCGGCATCATGTATATGGTGCTGGGCATCGTGATGCTGCTGCGCGGCTTTGCCGATGCGCTGATGATGCGCGCCCACCAGGCCATGGCCTTTGGCGACAACGCCGGCTTCCTGCCGCCCCACCACTACGACCAGATCTTCACGGCGCACGGCGTGATCATGATCTTTTTCGTCGCGATGCCGCTGGTGACCGGCTTCATGAACTACCTCATCCCGCTGCAGATCGGTGCGCGCGATGTGGCCTTCCCCTTCCTGAACAACTTCAGCTTCTGGATGACCACCAGCGGCGCGGTGCTGATGATGATCTCGCTGTTCGTCGGCGAGTTCGCGCGCACCGGCTGGCTGGCTTATCCGCCGCTGTCGGGCATTCTGCAAAGCCCCGGCGTCGGGGTGGATTACTACATCTGGTCCCTGCAGATCGCCGGCGTCGGCACCTCGCTATCGGGCATCAACCTGATCGCCACCATCATCAAGATGCGGGCGCCGGGCATGACGATGATGAAGATGCCGGTGTTCACCTGGACTTCGCTGTGCACCAATGTGCTGATCGTCGCCGCCTTCCCGGTGCTGACGGCCGTGCTGGTGCTCTTGAGCCTGGACCGCTACGTCGGCACCAACTTCTTCACCAACGATCTTGGCGGCAACGCCATGATGTATGTGAACCTGATCTGGATCTGGGGCCACCCCGAGGTCTACATCCTGATACTGCCGGTGTTCGGCATCTTCTCGGAGGTGGTCTCCACCTTCAGCCGCAAGAAGCTGTTCGGCTACGCCTCGATGGTCTACGCGACGGTGGTGATCACCATCCTGTCCTACCTCGTGTGGCTGCACCACTTCTTCACGATGGGCTCGGGGGCCAGCGTCAACAGCTTCTTCGGCATCACGACGATGATCATCTCGATCCCGACCGGGGCCAAGATCTTCAACTGGCTGTTCACGATGTACCGCGGCCGCATCGAGTTCGAAGTGCCGATGCTGTGGACCATAGGCTTTATGGTGACCTTCGTGATCGGTGGCATGACGGGTGTTCTGCTGGCCGTGCCGCCGGCCGACTTCGTGCTGCACAACAGCCTGTTCCTGATCGCCCACTTCCACAACGTCATCATCGGCGGCGTGCTGTTCGGCCTGTTCGCCGGCATCAGCTTCTGGTTCCCCAAGGCCTTCGGCTACAAGCTCGACCCGTTCTGGGGCAAGACCTCATTCTGGCTCTGGCTGGTCGGCTTCTGGATGGCCTTCATGCCGCTGTATGTGCTGGGCCTGATGGGCGTGACCCGCCGCATGAGCCACTTCGAGGACACCTCGCTGCAGATCTGGTTCCAGATCGCCGCCTTCGGTGCGGTGCTGATCGCGCTGGGCATCGCGGCCTTCCTGATCCAGCTGGTGGTCAGCTATATGCGTCGCGAGCAGCTGCGCGACCACACGGGCGATCCCTGGGGTGGCCGCACGCTGGAGTGGTCGACTTCGTCGCCGCCGCCGGACTACAACTTCGCGTTCACGCCGGTCGTGCATGAGCTCGACGCCTGGCACGATATGAAGCAGCGCGGCGCGCAGCGCCCGACTGCCGGCTTCAAGGCCATCCACATGCCCAAGAACACGGCCGCCGGCTTCGTGATCGCGGCGCTTTGCACGGTGTTCGGCTTCGCGATGGTCTGGCATATGTGGCTGGTGGCCGGTCTCAGCTTCGCGCTGACCGTGATCGCCTCCATCGTCCACACCTTCAACTACAAGCGCGACTTCTACATCCCCGCCGATGCGGTGACGCGCAGCGAAGACGCCCGCACAAAGGCCCTGGCGGCCCTGGCCTGAGAGCGACCCTGACCATGCAAACCTCTCCCACGCTCACCGCCGGCGGCGCGCCGGTGTTCTACGACAACGGCGATCACCATCCGCAGCAAGGCACGCTGCTGGGCTTCTGGCTCTATCTGATGAGCGACTGCCTGATCTTCGCGGTGCTGTTCGCGGTTTATGCGGTGCTGGGCCGCAGCTATGCGGCCGGCCCCTCGGGCGCCGATCTGTTCGACCTGCAACTGGTCGCGGTCAACACCGCGATGCTGCTGTTCTCGTCCATCACCTACGGCATGGCGATGATCGCGATGCAGCACGGCCGCAAGCAGGGCGTGCTGACCTGGCTGGCGATCACCGGCCTGTTCGGCCTGGCCTTTCTGGGGCTGGAGATCTATGAGTTCGCCCACCTGATCCAGCAGGGTGCGACGCCGCAGCGCAGCGCCTTCCTGTCGGCCTTCTTCACCCTGGTCGGCACCCACGGCCTGCACGTCACCTTCGGCATCATCTGGCTCGTCGTGCTGATGGTGCAGGTCAACAAGCTGGGCCTGACGGTCGAGAACAAGCGCCGCCTGATGTGCCTGTCGATGTTCTGGCACTTCCTGGACGTGGTCTGGATCGGCGTCTTCACCTTTGTCTATCTGATGGGAGTGCTGCCATGAGTCAGCAACACGGCGACCACCACCACGACGATCACCACGGCGACCATCACGATGACGGCGCCGCCTATCACGCCACCGTCAAGGGTTATGTGATCGGCTTCCTGCTGTCGGTGGTGCTGACGGCCATCCCCTTCTGGCTGGTGATGGGCAAGGTGCTGCCCTCGTCGAGCCTGACGGCCTTCGTGATCCTGGGCTTCGCGGCCGTGCAGATCGTCGTCCACATGATCTACTTCCTGCACATGAACGCCAAGATCGAGGGCGGCTGGTCGATGCTGGCGCTGATCTTCACCATCGTGCTGGTCGTCATCATGCTGGCCGGTTCGATCTGGGTGATGTTCCACCTGAACGAGAACATGATGCCCATGCACGATATGCGCAACATGCCCTGATCCGTGACGGCATCCGCAGCCCCTCGGCCGCGCCGGCGCGGCGCCCTCGTGGCGCTGCTGCTGCTCGCGGCCTTGCTGTTTGCAGGCCTGCTGGCCCTGGGCGTCTGGCAGTTGCAGCGCCTGGCCTGGAAGCAGGAGCTGATCGCGCGCGTCGAGCAGCGCCTGAGCGCCGCGCCGGTGGCCGCGCCCTCGCCCGATGGCAAGACCTGGCCCTCGCTGAATCGCGCCGAGCATGAATACCGCCGCCTGCGCGTGCAGGGCCGCTTCGACCATGGCCGCGAGGTCCAGGTCTGGGCCAGCACCGCGCTGGGCAGCGGCTACTGGGTGCTGACGCCGCTGTGGGTCGATGCAGAGCAGGCCGCCGGAGCTGGCTTCTGGCTGCTGGTCAACCGCGGCTTCGTGCCGCCCGAGCAGCGCGATCCAGCCGGCCGCGCGCAGCCGCCCGGCCCGCAGCAGATCACCGGCCTGCTGCGCCTGAGCGAACCAGGCGGCAGCCTGCTGCGCCGCAACGACGTGGCCGGCGGTCGCTGGTACTCGCGCGATGTGGCGGCTGTTGCCGCCGCCCAGGGCCTGGACGGCCCGGTCGCGCCCTATTTCATCGACGCCGGCGCCGACGACCCCGCCGCCGCCATGGCCTGGCCGCGGCCCGGCCTGACCGTGCTGCAGTTCAGCAACAATCACCTCGTCTACGCGCTGACCTGGTTTGCGCTGGCGGCCATGGTGGCCGGCGCGGCCGTCTTGCTGTGGCGCCATCATGCCGCTGGAGAACCGACGCTTGTCCCCCACCGAGACTGAAGCCAGGCCCGCACCCCCCGCCGAGGTTGGCCAGGCCCCCGAGCACCAGGCCGGCCGCAACAATCTGCTGCAGCTGGTGCAGCTGCGCTGGCTGGCCGTAGCCGGGCAGCTGGCCACCATCTTGTGCGTGCATTTCGCGCTGGATGTGCAGCTGCCGCTGCTGGAGATGCTGACCCTGCTGGCGGCGCTGGCGCTGTTCAATGTGGCGAGCTGGCTGCGCAGCCGGGTCGCCACCGGTGCCGGCAGCCGGGTGCTGAACGGTGAGCTGTTCGCCGGCCTGCTGGTCGATGTGGGCGTGCTCAGCGGCCAGCTGTTCTACAGCGGCGGCATCACCAATCCCTTCATCTTCCTGTTCCTGCTGCAGGTGGCGGTCGGCGCGGTGCTGCTGCGGCCCCGCTATATCTGGGCCATGGTGGCGCTGACCAGCCTGTGCTTCATCGCGCTGACCCAGTGGCACCGGCCGCTGCGCCTGCCCGACCTGAGCATCCCGGCGCTGTCGACCCATTACGTCGGTGGCCTCTTGCTGTGCTTCGCGCTGAACGCGGCCCTGCTGGTGATCTTCATCACCCGCATCGGCCGCAATCTGCGCCAGCGCGATGCCCGGCTGGCCGATCTGCGCCAGCGCGCGGCCGAGGAGGAGCACATCGTGCGCATGGGCCTGCTGGCCTCGGGCGCGGCCCATGAGCTGGGCACGCCGCTGGCCACCTTGTCGGTGATCCTGGGCGACTGGTCGCGCATGGCGCCGTTTGCCGGCGACCCCGAGTTGCGCGAGGAGATCGAGGAGATGCAGGTGCAGCTCAAGCGCTGCAAGACCATCGTCAGCGGCATCCTGCTGTCGGCCGGCGAGGCGCGCGGCGAGGCGCCGATCGAGCGCGGCCTGCACGATTTCCTCGACGAGCTGGTGGCCGAGTGGCGCAGCACCCGGCCGGGCCAGCAGCTGCACTACGAGCGCGAGGGCCTGCCCGATCTGCCCATCATTTCCGACTTCGCGCTCAAGCAGATGGTCGGCAATGTGCTGGACAACGCGCTGGAGGCCGCGCCGCAGGCGCCGCTGCGCCTGCTGGCCTTCTGCGAGGACGAGACCCTGGTGCTGCGCGTGCTGGACCGGGGGCCAGGTTTTGCCCCGGCGATGCTGGAGCGTTTCGGCAAGCCCTACCAGTCCAGCAAGGGCAAGCCCGGTGGCGGGCTGGGGCTGTTCCTGTCGGTCAACGTGGCCCGCACGCTGGGCGGGCGCATCGAGGCGCGCAACCGCCCCGACGGCGGCGCCGAGGTCAGCATGCGGCTGCCGCTGGCCGCGCTGAGCCCGCATCAGAAAGAGAATGACGAATGAGCCACGACGACGAACGCCTGCTGCTGATCGTCGAGGACGACGACGCCTTCGCCCGCACCCTGTTGCGATCGTTTGAGCGGCGCGGCTACCGCGTGCTGCGTGCCACCCAGCTCGGCGAGGTCCAGGCCTTGCTGGACACGCACAACCCCGGCTATGCGGTGGTCGACCTGAAGCTCGCCGGTGGCGACTCGGGCCTGGCCTGCGTGCAGACCCTGCACGCCCACGACGAGCAGATGCTGATCGTCGTGCTGACCGGCTATGCCAGCATCGCCACCGCTGTCGAAGCCATCAAGCTCGGCGCCCGCCACTACCTGGCCAAACCCGCCAACACCGACGACATCGAAGCCGCCTTCGCCCGCGCCCAGGGCGATGCCGAGGTCGAGCTGACCGAGCGCACCACCTCGATCAAGACCCTGGAGTGGGAGCACATCCACGAAACCCTGGCCGCCACCGGCTTCAACATCTCCGAGACCGCGCGGCGGCTGGGCATGCACCGGCGCACGCTGGCGAGGAAGCTGGAGAAGCAGCGGGTGAAGTAGCGGGTGAAGTAGGGGCGGGCGCGCTGGCTTCAGTCCGCCGGCCGGCTGCGGGCTGCGCGCACCCGGCTCAGATGCACCGCGCTGATGCCCAGGTAGGAGGCCACGATTTCCAGCGACACGCTCCCTTCGAGGCCGCCGTAGTGATCGAGAAACCACTGGTAGCGGTCCTCGGCATTGAGCATCAGCAGGCTGTATTCGCGCTCGGACTTCTGGCGGTAGAGCGACTCAAGCAGGGACACGAAGAACGCCGCCCACAGCGGCTGCTGCAAGGCCAGCTCGCGCAGCCGGTGGTAGGGCACGCACAGCACCCGGCCATCGCTGAGCGCCTCGATGGTGCTGCGGGCCGGGCCTTCGCGCACCAGGTCTTCGAGCGAACCGAACACATCGCCCGGCCGGGCCAGCCATTTGGCCTTGCGGCTGCCGTTGGGCAGCACATAGAACTCGCCGTGCATGCCCTCGATGACCAGCCCGCACACGCGCGCCGGCTCGCCCGCCGCCAGAAAGGTCTCGCCTTTGCGGAAGGGCTTTTCGTGGCTGGCCTCGGCCAGCAGGGCCAGGTCCGGGTCGCGCATCTCGATATGGCGTCCGACAAGCTGGCGCAGGGCCTGCAAGGCAGCGGGGGTGAGAGTCGTCATGGCGTTCGTGGACGGGTCAGGCCTGCAGCAACAAATGTTAAGGACGCGGGGGCGGGCAGTTTCTAAAGTGCAGGGCCTCAACGCAGCACTCCAGCAGCCTAACCCAATGAACGACACCCTCGACATCTTCCCCGCCGCCAAGCTCGCCCCCTATGCCGGCCCGGCCGCCTGGCGCGCCGCCGATGTAGCCCATTCGCAGCAGTGGATACGCCAACTCGGGCCCGAGGAGCGGGCCGGCATCATCGAGCTGGGCCAATGGCTGGAGGCGCTGGGCGCCACGGCGGCAGACGTCGCCGGGCTGCCGCGGCGCAATCCCGGCGCCTTGCGCGAGCTGCGTCCCTTGCTGAACGAGGCACGCACGGCGCTGCAAAGCGGTCTCGGCTTTGTGCTGATGCGAGGCTTCCCTATCGACGCGATGTCGCCTGCGGCCACGCGCCTGGCCTATCTGGCCCTGGGGTCGCTGCTGGGCCAAGCCATGCCGCAGAACCGGCAGGGCGAGTTGCTGCACGATGTGCGCGATACCGGCGCCGACCGGCGCGACCCGAATGTGCGGCTGTCGCGGACCAATGCCGAGCAGGACTTCCATACCGACGCGGCCGACATCATCGGCCTGCTATGCCTGCAGAAGGCGCGCTCTGGCGGCATCAGCCGCATCGTCAGCTCGGTCTCGGTGTATCAGGAGGTCCTGGCCGCCCGGCCCGATCTGGCACCGCTTCTGTTCCAGACCTGGTACTTCCATATGAAGGGCGAACAGGCGCCCGGTGCCCTGCCTTATTTCAAGCTGCCCATCGTGCGCGACATCGAGGCGCAACTCTCCACCTTCTTCATCGGCTGGTACCTGCGCGATGCGGAGCGGCTGCCCGGCGTGCCGCCGCTGAGCTCGGCGCAGCGGGAGCTGCTGGATCTGTACGAACAGGTCGCCAACCGGCCCGCGCTGGGTCTGGCCATGCAGTTCGAGCCCGGCGATGTGCAGTGGCTGAAGAACTCGGTGATCCTGCATAAGCGCAGCGCCTACGAAGACTGGCCGGAACCCGGGCGCAAGAGGCATCTGCTGCGGCTGTGGCTGGCGGCAGAGGACTTCAAGGACGGCATCGTGGCCCTGCGCCACGGCCATGCGGCGGCGGCAGCTGCAGCCGCCGCACTCGGCCCGGGGGCTGGCCGTGGTCCTTGATTGCGTGATCGTCGGCGCGGGCCAGGCGGGCCTGGCCATGGCCCATGGTCTGCAACAGGCCGGCCTCAGCTACCGGCTGCTGGAAGCGCAGGCCGAGCCGGGCGGCTCCTGGGCGGCCTACTACGACAGCCTGAGCCTGTTCTCCCCGGCCCGCTACAGCGCCCTGCCTGGTCTGGACTTCCCCGGCGACCCGGACGCTTATCCGAGCCGCGATCAGGTCCTGCGCTATTTGCACGACTACGCCGAGCACTTCGGCCTGCAGGTGCTGACCGGCCGGCGCGTGCTGCGGGTGACGCGGCAAGAAGCTGCGCTGTTCCAGGTCGACACCGCCGACGGCGAGCGCCTGCAGGCGCGCACGCTGGTGGCAGCCAGCGGCGCCTTCGCCGAGCCCTATATGCCCGAACTGCCGGGACTGTCGGCCTTCAAGGGTCAGGTCTTGCACAGCCGCGACTACCGCTCGCCCGCCCCATTCACCGGCCAGCGTGTGCTGGTGGTCGGCGGCGCCAACTCCGCCGTGCAGATCGCCTTCGAGCTGGCGGCCTCAAGCCGCGTCACCCTGGCCAGCCGGCGCAAGATCCGCTTCCTGCCGCAGCGCACGCTGGGCCGCGACTTCCATTTCTGGCTGGGCCTGAGCGGGCTGGACCGCACGCGCTGGCTCAGCGACCAGAGCACGCCGGTGCTGGACGACGGCCGCTACCGGCGCGCGCTGACAAGCGGCCTGCTGCAGCGCCGGCCCATGTTCGAGCAGATCACGCCGAACGGCGTGCGGTGGTCGGACGGCAGCTCTGAAGCGGTGGACGTGCTGCTGTTCGCCACCGGTTTCCGGCCGCGCCTGCCCTATCTGTCCGCACTCCGGGCGAGCGATGAGCAGGGCCGCCTGCGGCAGCGCCAGGGCATTGCCACAGCCGAGCCGGGCCTGTACTTCATCGGCTTCCCCCGGCAGCGCAATTTCGCCTCGGCGACGCTGCGCGGCGTCGGCCCCGACGCGGCCCATGTGCTCAGTCATTTGCAGCGCTACCTGCGGGCGCGGGGCACCATGGCGTAGCGAGGCTGCAAGCGCGCGGCGGGTCCGGTTCATGCTGTGTAGGATCTGCCGGCGCGTACACTGGGCGCGGGCCTGGCAATGCCGGCCCACCCAAGCTGCTGTGAAGGAGGACGCCCCATGACTGCCATCGTGATCGAGCATGTGCCCGTGGCTGACTTGCCCCCGGCTTGGCGTGCCCAACTGTCCCAGGCAGCGGACACCCTGGTCACTGTGCGCATCGAAAAGGAAGAGCAGGCCAAAGCCGCCATGCCTGCCTCAGAGTTCGTGACCGACGATCCCGCCTTTGGCATCTGGCGCGACCGCGAGGACCTCGGCGATGTGCAGGGCTATGTGCGTCAGCTGCGTGCACCACGCTACGGCCGCGACGGCGCGCGCAAGGACTCGACCTGACGCGCAACCGTGCTGGTCGATACCGATGTGCTGATCTGGCATTTGCGCGGCTACGCGCAGGCCACGCGCCAGCTTGATGCGCTGGACGCACTCACACTGTCGGCGGTCAGTTATCTCGAGTTGCTGCAGGGCATGCGCAACAAGACCGAGCTCGCGGCGCTGAAAAAGATGCTGGCGCGGCGCGGCGCCACCGTCCTGCCGCTGACCGAAGCCATCACAAGCCAAGCCACCGGCTTGATGGAAACGCTTACCTTGAGCCATGGCCTGCAGATGGGCGATGCGCTGATCGCCGCCACAGCCCTGGAGCATCGACTGCCGCTGCTGACCGGCAACGTCAAGCATTTCGCGGCCATCGAGGGCCTGATCATTCAGGGGTTCTCGATTTAAGGCGAGGGCGAGTCAAAGGGGGCCGAACGCATTCTTCGATCAAGACCCTGGAGCGGGGATAAATCCACGAAAACCTGGCCGCCACCGGCTTCACATTTCCGAGACCGCGCGGAGGCTGGGCATGCACCGGCGGACGCTGGCGAGGAAGCTGGAGAAGCAGCGGGTGAAGTAGGGGCGCTTAAACGAGCAGGCCTCCGCGAAAGCGGGGCGATTCAGTGATGCATTTGCTGTTCAGGCTCAGTAAACGTTTGAGTTCGGGGCTGTAGATTGAAGGCGGCGGCGATTCGTTCCAGAACAGCTCGTGGGCTTCGAAGAACTGCTTCGTCATCAACTTCAAGTCCGTCGTGGGCGCCGCCACTGATACCAGTGCATGCTTCAGTGCGAAGGTGACCATTAGGCCAGTAAGTGCATTTAGGGCTCGCATGTGCAGTTCTCCGGGCGAAAATACTCCCTGTTGCCCGTCGCATAGCCACGACAGGGAACTCCACGTCCGATTCAGCTGGCGGATCGCTCAATCAACTCCAGCGCTTTCTCGGGTTCTTCGTAGTGGATCAGCCCATGCTGAGGGAAGTTGATCAATACTCCGCGCTGTAGATACCCCCAATCGGCCTGCGAACACGCTGAATTGAATTCGTTCGTGTCGAGCGAGCACACAACCGCGCCCCCACTGTCTGGCCCCAGTTTGACTCTGTCACCCAACTTGATGTCCTGACCATTGGCGTACTTCATCAAAGCTCATCCATTTCAGTTTGCAAGCGGCTCAATCGGGATTGCACCGGGCGGAAGGTGCTTGGGCCTCACGGCTCCTCGTCATTGTCAGGAGATTGCCGGGCTAGGTGTCTAGCCACATTTCAATTCAAATCGGGCTCAACGCGGACGTCTGTGCTTTGTATGGGTCCTTCTTGGATAATTGTTCAGCGAATAAATATTCCCATAACGAAACCCCACCCTACGCAAAATGAGAAGATTTCAAAATAAGGACTTGGTAGTGGCAGGTTCTTGAATTTCGCCATCCCCAGAGGGATGCCCATTGTTAATCCAATCGCTAGCGGGATAAAGTCTATGTAATAGAACCAGCTTGGCAATATTTCTTTTCGAAGCAAAATATGAAGAAGTAATGCGATGGCTGCACCAATTCCGCCGGCGAATAATTCGTTGCTAATTTTCAATTGCATACTTTCTGGTATTGGGGATTCTCGCCGAACAACAAGCCGTATAGCACTGAATCATCCCGGCTTTCGTTCAGGCTCATCGGCCTGAGCGGCAACTCATCGACTGTAGTGGGTCTAGGTTTCGGTCGGCATGACACAGCCGAAGCAGCAGCCATTGCCATGCTGCATGGACAATCGCCTTCAGCCCCTCCTCCAGCAAGGACGCCCGCCATGAGCAGTAGCAGCGAAAACAGCACACCCGCCGCCCCCGCCGACCGCTTCGCCAGCGCCGTGCTGGCCCTGGTGGCGCAGACGCCGGGTTCGACCCAGCGCCTGAGCGCGCGGCCGGCCGAGGCGGCGCGCGGTCTGGCGCGGCAGGCGGCGTCAAAGGCGGCGCTGGCG
>NZ_JAQOWX010000132.1:0-14671 GCF_028462495.1 Paucibacter sp. XJ19-41 | reverse complement strand
GGGTCGGCGCCCTGGGCCAGCGCACCGGCGGCCATGCCGCTCCCGGCCGGCGAGCCGCCGTTCCCTGCGGGCCAGGGCCGCTGCGCCAGCGCGAGATCGATGCGCATCGCGTCGACCTGGCAGTCAAAGCGCAGCGCGCCGCCCAGATACACCACATGCTGGGCCGGGTCGCGCGGCCTGGTGCGGTTGAAGCTGTAGCGCCAGGGCAGGCGCTGGCCGGCCAGTTGCTCGCACATTGAGCTGACGGCGCTCATCTGCAGGTCCACCAGAAAGGCGCGCTGGGCCGGCGGGGCGCCGCAGGCCTCGGTCCAGTAGAGCAGCAGCTCAGGCCCGCTGCACAGCAGGCGCGGCGTCAGCAGCGGACTCAGCCGGCCGGCATGGCGCACCAGCAGGCGCAGCGCATCGAGCAGGCAGCCCGATTGCTGCAGCGCCTGGCTGGCCAGGCCGTAATGGCCCGGCAGGCTCAGCCGGCCGATCAAGAAGGCGCTGTCGGCACCACAGGCCTGCAAGGGCGCCAGCAGGGCCAGCAGCTGGCGCGGGCTCAGCAAGACCTGACCCTGCTTCACCTGGGCCGCCGCCAGCCAGGCCGGCAGGTCCAGCCCGCGGCTGCGCGCCAGCTCGGCCAGCAAGGCACCGTGGTCGGCCCAGGCGATGCAGGCGCTGTCGAGCTGATAGGGCGTGAGCGGGCCGGGCTCGGCCGCCAGCCCCAGCGGCCGCAGCGCGGCAATCTGCTGGGCCAAGCTCATCATCGTCAAGCCAGCCGGCCGGCCAGCTGGGCCAGCAGCTCTTGCGGATCGGTCGGGCCGGAAGTGCCGACGCGGGCCATCAGCACCGGCAGCCGCAGCCGCTCGCCGCCGGGCAAGGGGTAGGCAAAGCCGGCCAGCGCCTCGCGCAAGACCTGGCCCTCGCTATCGCCATGGCTCTGCACCAAGCCAGGCAGGAGCACGATGAAGCGGTCGCCGGCATAGCGGCACAGCAGCGCGTCGCCGCGCAAGTGCAGCAGCATCAGCTGGGCGGCGGCCTGCAAGAGCCGGTCGGCCTCGGCCAAGCCATGGCGGCGCGCCACCGCCTCGAAACCCTGCCAGCCCAGCATCAGCAGGCTGCCCTCGCGGCCCTCGGCGCGCTCCAGCAGCAGCTGCTGGGCCATATAGCCGGCATCACCCAGCTGGGTCAGGCCATCGACGCGGCGATGGTCGCGGAACAGGCGCTCGCGCTGGTGCAGCTGGGCGTTCAGCACCAGCTGCTCGCGGCGCCACTGGTGCAGGCCGCAGGTCAGCAAGACCATGCCCAGCGGGGTCAGCGTCGATTCCAGCGCGTTGTCCCACAACACCGATTTCGGCAGCACCCAGAACTCGTCGAGCGTGTCGACAAAGCCGCCCAGCAGCATGCCCGCCAGACCCAGGCACAAGAGGCTGGTGACCGGGCCGGCCGGCCTGCTGGCGCGCACAGAGCCCCGCCAGACGCCCACCCGCAGCGCCCTGCCGCCCTCGCCGACACTGTCCAGCCAGACCCATTGCCCCACGGGGCGCGCCTGGCCCTGCTGCGCATACAGCCACAGCAGCGCCGCCATCAGCAGCAGCAGGCTGTGACCGAAGGCGTGCAGNGCCGACAATGTCCAGCCAGACCCATTGCCCCAAGGGGCGCGCCTGGCCCTGCTGCGCATACAGCCACAGCAGCGCCGCCATCAGCAGCAGCAGGCTGTGACCGAAGGCGTGCAGACCCAGCACCGGGGCCTGGGGCAGCGAACGCAGCCGGCGCGGCAGCAGGGAGGCGAGGGAAGAAGCAATCGACATGGCCTCGCGATGCTAGTGAGGCTTTGTGACAGACCGTCATCTGTGGCCGGGGGGAGTCATTTCAGCTCGGCGTCGGCCCCGATCTGCGCTGCTTGAGCCGGCGTCCGGGCCGGCCGGGCGCTTGTCACGGGACTGCCATGCGGCCTGCCTAAGGTGCGCCCCATCCCTTTGCTTTGCAGCCTCCTCCTGATGAAAACGACACCCCGACTCAGCCTGCTGGCCCTGTGCCTGCTTAGCGCCTTCAGCCCCGTCCAGGCCCAGGACAGCAAACCGGCCGAAACCCTGGACCGCGTGCTCGTCACAGGCCAGGCCGCCAATCTGCGCAGCGCGCTGGCCAAGCAGCAGGCCGCGCAAGGCATCGTCAACATCGTCCATGCCGACGCGATCGGCCAGCTGCCCGACAACAATGCCGCCGAGGCGCTGGCGCGCCTGCCCGGCGTCTCGGTCGAGCGCGACCAGGGCGAGGGCCGCTTCGTCCGGGTGCGCGGCCTGGGGCCGGACTACAACGCCGTCACGATCAACGGCGCCACCATGCCCGCGTCCGAGGCCGACCGCCGCGCGCCGGGTCTGGACGTGGTGCCGGCCGGGCTGATCCGCTCGCTCGAGGTCAGCAAGACCCTGACGCCCGAGCAGGACGCCAACTCGATCGGCGGCAGCGTCTCGGTCAACACGCTGTCGGCCTTCGACCTGGCCGGTCGGCTGTTCAGCGTCGAGCTGGGCGCCAACCATGATGCCAACGCCGGCAAGACCCGGCCCCGCGGCTCGCTGACCTTCGCCGACCGCTTCGCCGGCCAGCGCCTGGGCGTGGCGCTGGCGCTGTCGGCCGACCAGCGCCGTTTCGCCAGCGACAACGTCGAGACCGGCGGCGCCTGGGACGGCGACAAGCTGGAGGAATTCGAGCTGCGCCGCTACGAGATCACGCGCGAGCGCGTCGGCGCGGCGCTGAATCTGGACTACCGTCCCGCGGCCGGCCAGCAGTTCTACCTGCGCGGCTTCGCCAGCCGCTTCAGCGACCGGGAGCAGCGCGAGTCGCTGGGCATCGCGTTCGAGGACGCCCAGGCCAGCGGCACCAGCGGCGCGGCCGAGGCCGTGCGCAGCCTGAAGTCGCGCACCGAAACCGCCAAGACCCTGGCGCTGAGTCTGGGCACCGAGCTGCAGCTGAACGAGGCCTGGCGCCTCTGGGCCGAGACAGGCCTGGGCCGCGCCAGCGAGCAGACCCCCGACGGTATCGCCGGCGCCGGTTTCGCGGCCGAGTTCGACGGGGTCGGCTTCGTCGGCGGCAAGCGCCCGGCCTTGCAAGGTCCGGCCGCAGTTCGCCAGGACAGCAAGGCCTACGAGCTCGACGAGATCGAGCTGGAGCACAGCCGCGCGCGCGACCGCGTGCGCCATGCCAAGCTGGACCTGCAGCGCGAATTCGATCTGGCCGGCGGTGCCGAGCTGACGCTCAAGGGCGGTCTGAAGGCCACGCGCCGCCACAAGAGCGGCGCCCAGGAGACCTACAAGTTCGGCGGCGGTGATCTTGGCGATCCCACGCTGGCCGAGCTGACGACCGGTCGCGACCTGCCCTATGCCTGGGGCAGCTTCGGCCAGGGCATCTCGGACCCCAAGCTGCGCCGGCTGCTGGTGGGCCTGGACCGCAGCGACTATCGCGACGAGATTGATTCCAGCGTCAACGACTTCGAGATGCACGAGGACGTGAACGCCGGCTATCTGCAGCTGGGCTACAAGCAGGGCGCGACCGAGCTGCTGGGCGGCCTGCGCCATGAGCGCATCGCCTTCCGCGCCGACGGCACGGCCTCGGTGGACGAGGAGTTGCGCGCCAGCCAGGCCCGCACGCGCAGCCGCCACTGGCTGCCCTCGCTGCTGCTTAAGCAAGGCCTGTCCAAGGAGCTGCAGCTGCGCGCGGCCCTGACAAACTCGGTGCTGCGCCCGACCTTCGGCCAACTCTCGCCAGGCCTGGTGATCGATGGTGACGAGGCCGAGCTCGGCAACCCGCTGCTGAAGCCGCTGCGCTCGCGCAATCTGGATCTGGGCCTCGAGCGCGCCCTGGGCCGCGACGGTGCGCTGTCGGCCTATGTCTTCCACAAGAGCATCCGCGACTTCGTGTTCCAGACCGATCTGGCCGGCAGCCCCGGCTGGGAAGATTTCGACGAGGTGATCAGCTACGCCAACGGCGGCAAGGCCAGCGTGCGCGGCGTCGAATTGGCCTACAGCCAGGCGCTGCGCCAGTTGCCGGCGCCTTGGAACGGCCTGGTGGTCGGCGTCAACGCGACCTTCGTCGACTCGAAGGCCGCGATTGGCGGCTTCAAGGACGGGCAGTGGCAGCAGCGCCAGATCAAGCTGCCCAGCCAGAGCGACCGCACGCTGAACCTGAGCCTGGGCTGGGAAGGCCAGGGCTGGTCCACCCGGCTGGCGCTGAATCACAAAAGCCCCTATCTGCTCGAGGTCGGTGATGTGTTCGATGCCAGCAAGGATCTGAAGGTGGATCGCCAGAACCAGCTCGACTTCTCGCTGCGCTACCAGATAGCCCGCCGCTGGCAAGTCAGCCTTGAGGCACTGAATCTGACGAACGAGCGCTACTACGTCTACCAGGCCGACAAGGCCCGCAACGCGCAGTACGAGCAATATGGCCGCAGCATCAAGCTGGGTGTGAAACTGGCGATGTATTGATGACGAAGACGATGAAAAGAACTTTGCTTGCGCTGGCCCTGCTCGCCACCGCCACATTGAGCCCGGCCCAAAGCCTGCAGCTCGACAGCAAGGCGCTGCGGCTGCTGGATGCCCAGGGCCAGACCCTGCAAGACCTGAGCCTGCGCGCCAAGCGCTGGGACCAGCGCGCCCTGCCCGACGGCAGCCGCCTGGCCCTGCTGCAGGACGCCGACAGCGCCGAGCTGTTGCTGGTGCGCGCGCGCGCTGGCCGGCTGACGGTCGAGGCCCGCTGGCCCGGACCGGGCTTCGCGGTCGAGCAGCTGTGCCTGTACCGCGATGCGCAGCAAAGCCTGCTGCAGGTCTTTCTGCTCGGCGAGCGCGGCCTGAGCGAGCAATGGCTGCTGCACGAAGGCCGGGCCCTGCCGCTGCGCCGCCTGGCCACGCCGCTGGAGCCGGCCGCCTGCCAGGTGCGCGATGCCGAGGCCAGGCTCTATATCGCCGAGCCCGGCGTCGGCCTGTGGGCCTATGGCGCCGATGCCGAGAGCGAGGGTCGGCAACTGCTGCAGCATCTGCCCGCGGCCGATGAGGATCGCGTCGCCCAGGCGCTGGGCGACTGGCTGACCACCCATGCCGAGCAGCCGCGCGATACCCTGCCCATCGTCCTCGCCCAGGCCCAGACCACGCCGGTCGCCAGCCCCGGTGACGCGGCCGACGACCCGGCCATCTGGG
This sequence comes from Paucibacter sp. XJ19-41, assembly GCF_028462495.1. Classification (NCBI taxonomy): domain Bacteria; kingdom Pseudomonadati; phylum Pseudomonadota; class Betaproteobacteria; order Burkholderiales; family Sphaerotilaceae; genus Roseateles; species Paucibacter sp. XJ19-41. The sequence goes on along the minus strand of NZ_JAQOWX010000132.1, from coordinate 9,500 downwards.
TCCATCCGCGCCGCCCCGCCGACAGCCGCATCCTGGCCACCGACAAGAAGCGTGGCCTCGCGGTCTACGATCTGCAGGGCCGCGAGACCCAGTTCCTGCCGGTCGGCCGCATCAACAATGTCGATCTGCGCCAGGGCCTGCGCTACGGGCCCGGCAAGCCGCTGGACCTGGCTGTTGCCACCCAGCGCGACGAGGCCGGCCTGGTGCTGTTCGAGATCGGCAGCGGCGGCCGGGTGCGCGAGCTGGCGCGGCTGCCGACCGGCCTGTCCGACATCTACGGCGTCTGCAGCGGCCGCAACGCCAGCGGCGGGCTCGATGTGTTCGCCAACGACAAGGATGGCCGCGTGCAGCAGATCCGCCTGCTGCGTGAGCGGCACCAGGGCAAGGACGCATGGCGGGGTGAGCTCGTGCGCGAGATCCGGCTGGCCAGCCAACCTGAGGGCTGCGTGGTCGACGAGGCGACGCAGCAGCTGTTTGTCGGCGAGGAGAAACGTGGCGTCTGGCGCCTGGCGCTGGACCGCGCCGACAGCCGGCCCGAGCTGGTGATACCGATGGGCGCCACGCTGCAGGCCGATGTCGAGGGCCTGGCCATTTATCAGGGTGGGCCCGGTCGGCGCTATCTGATCGTCTCCTCGCAGGGCAATGACAGCTACGCGGTGTTCGACGCCGACGCGCCGCATGCGCCGCGCGGCGCATTGCGCATCGGCATCAACGCCGGCCGGGGCATCGACGGCGTGTCCGAGTCCGATGGCCTGGATGTCAGCGCTGCCAATCTGGGCAGTGGTGCCTACGCCGAGGGCCTGCTGGTCGTGCAGGACGGCCGCAAGCGCCTGCCGCAGGGCACGCAGAACTTCAAGCTGCTGGGCTGGCGGGAAGTGGCGAAGGCGCTGGGGCTGCGCTGAGGCTTGCGCGGCGGCCGTGCATGGGCCAGTATCAGGCCATGACATCGCCCCTCACCTACCCCCGTGGCTGGAGCACCGCCCTGCTGCTGAGCCTGAGCAGCCTGCTGGCCTGCGCCACCGAACCGCCGACCAAGCCCAAGCCTATGAACAAGCCCGCCCAGACCAGCGCCCAGCTGTACGCCGAGATCAAGACCCTGATCGGCGACGCGCCCTGCGACGACGCCTCGCAGTGCCGCACGATCGCGGTCGGTTTCAAGGCCTGCGGTGGGCCGGGCAGCTATCTGGCCTGGTCGACCAAGAATGTCGACGAGGCCCGGCTGAAGGATCTGGCGCAGCGCCAGACGGCCGCCGAGCAAGCCGAGAGCCAGCGCGCCGGCATGATCTCGGACTGCCGACTGGTCACCGACCCCGGCGCGGTCTGCCGCGCCGGGCGCTGCGTGCTGGGCACGGGCAGCGGCGGCGGCAGCAGCGCGAAGTAGCACAGCCATGAAAAAACCGCCGAGCCCCAGGGGGCCGGCGGTCTTCGCTTGATGACCCGTCAGCCGCTTGGCGACCAACGGAATCTCGCTGGCGACGATCAATCCAGTTTGGACAACTGCCTGGCACTAGGCTCGCGCGTCGGTTCGGACAGCGGCGCCGCGCCGGTATCGACACGCACCACGGTCGTGGCCTGCACCGCGCCACTGACGTCCTTGAACTGGGCACCGCCCACAAAACGACCGCTGGCTGGCAGGCCGGACCAGCTCAGGCCCACTGTCGCAGTGCCATTGCTGTAGACCTGGCTGGGCAGCATGACATTGAACTTGCCGCCGATGTCAGTCGGCGTCACCACCCAGCTGGACAAGCGGTGAGACATTGTCGAGGCACCGCCATAGGCCACCACGCAGACCTTGTAGTTGCCGGCCGCAGGGCTGGCAACTTCCACGGCCTCGTTCGACCCGTCGTTGCCCGAGTAGACCCAGGCACCAGCCGGCGTCAGCAGGCCCAGGTCGTTGTCATCACCGGCGGCTCCGACGTCCGCGTCGCGCAGGGCGAAACGGGCGACGATGGTGCCGGCAGGCACGGCCACGTCATAAACCTTCACATTTGGAAGATCGTTGCCGGCGGTGCAAGCAGTCCTCAGTTGGGCCGAGGTCATTGCAGCCGGGCTCAGGTCGGCCTGGTTGCCCAGCGTGGCCGCCTTCAGGCCAGCCTTGTTGGCCGTCATACGACCCGAGAATCCGGTCCGGACCGTCACCAGACGGCTGCCTGATGCCGTAGTGGCTGTCAACAACGCAGGTGCCGAGACGCCCTTGCCGATCCGCGCCGACACCGGGCTCTTGACCGTGTGCGTGCCATCGCTCCAGGTCAGCGAGCCATAGCCCCAGACGTTTTCCTGAGCACCTGCGGCCGTCAGGGTGACGGTGTAGGTGCCAGTGGCACCGCTGGCCAGCGTCAGGGATGTCGGATTGACCACGGCCGTGAAGCCTGCCGGAGCGACGAGGTTCGCGGTATAGGTGGCCGTCGAGCCGCCAACGTTCTTGACACGACGCGTCACGACGGCCGTGTTGACCACGCCACCCACGGTGATGCTGGGCAGGTTGACGTTGTAGGTCTCGTCCAGGATGCCGTAGGTGGTGCAATCCGAGGCCGGGGACACGGCTGCTCGATTGACCTTGCACTGATAGCGGATCCAGTCAATCGGGCTGTTGTCATAAACCAGTCCTGGATCGGTCGCCTTGTTAGGCATCACATGACCAGCACCTTGAGCCCAAGGCAGCAGTCCATTGGCCATTCCGGGCTGACCGTCATTGAGTGTGGTGCTCGCCGTCGTCATCAAAGCCGATTTGATTGCGGCAGGCGACCAGGTCGGATGTGCTTGCTTGAGCAGCGCCGCCAAACCAGCCACATGCGGACTCGACATTGATGTGCCCTGATAAGAGGCAAAGTCAGCCGGCGGACGCAGCGTGCCATTGGCCACAGCGGCATGCTCTGCCTCGCTGAGGTCGGCGGTCACTCCGGCGATCACATCCACGCCAGGCGCCGTCAGGTCCGGCTTCAGCATATTGCCGTCGCCCATATTCGGGCCGCGCGACGAGAAGCTTGCCATCACCGGGGCGGGTGCGCTGCCCGGATAGAAGGCGGAGATCGATGCTGTCGGATTCGGCCCGGCGACATAGGCCTTGATCGCCTCGCCATCAGCCGCGTTCACATGGACCGTCGGCACCGAATGCGCTTCGGCGACCAGCCCGGCACCGTTGTCTGCCAGCACCATGCCGACGCCGCCTGCAGTGGCCACAGCAAGACTCTTCTCGACCCGTGCGTTGGTGCCGCGCGTACAGACAACGATCTTGCCAGTCGTCTTGACCGGATCCAGCGTGTTCAGGAAGCAGAGGTTGGCGTCCGAAGTGCTGGCCGCAGCCAGCTTTGCATCAGTGGACAGAATCATCGGCGCCGAGCCGAGCGGCGAGACGTTCAGCGACGCCCCCGAGTACTTGCTGCCGCTGCCCAAGGTGATATCGCCCTGATTGAAACGGTCATGAGTCGATGCGGCGACGGTCGTCAGCCATGGGCTGATATGGGCCACTGCATTGGCAGGGCCGCTATTGCCGGCTGAAGCAGCAACGAAGACGCCGGCGTTGGAGGCCTTCAGGAACGCCTGTTCAACCGGATCGTTGATTGAGGTCTGGCTGCCGCTGATCGAGTAATTCAGCACATGCACACCGTCCTGCACCGCACGCTCGATGGCCGCGACGCTGTCCGAGGTGTAGCAGGTGTTCTGGCTGCCGGTGCCGTCGGTGGCGTTGGGGTTGACGAAGGTCCAGCAGACCTTGTAAGCCGCCAAGCGTGCGCGCGGCGCCATGCCTGATGCTGCACCCATCGAGATGCCGCTGACGATGGCTGAATTGCCGCTGTTGCCACCGGCAGTGGACGCCGTGTGAGTGCCATGCCCACCATGGCCTGTGGCGCCAGCTACGGAGTCGCGCGGAGAGCTGGCGAAGTCGGTCCAGTGCAGCGTATTGCCGGAACTATTGAAGCCGGCGTTGAAGTACCGCGCACCGATCAGCTTGTTATTGCAATGAATGGCGGGCGTGAAGCCGGTCCCAGAAGCACAGTCACCTTGCCAGCCGGCCGGCGCCGTGCCATAGGCGAGCACGCCGCCAAGATCATGCGTAGGTACGCCGTTGGCGTCGACACGATCGGCAAAGGCCGGATTCTCGGGCCAGATACCGCTGTCGATAATGCCGATGATGATGTCTTCGCCCTTGTTGAGCGTGCCGCCAACGGTCTGCGACCACAGCCCCCCAGGAGTCGACAGTCCAAGAAACTGCGATGTCGTGGTGGTCAGCAACTGACGCGGCTCATCGGCCTGGATGTCGATGACCGCAGGGTTGGCGCGCAAGGTCAACACCTCTGCCTCGGTCAGGCTGGCGGAGAACCCGTTCAGCACCGTGGTGTAGTTGGCCAGCACCGGGGCGCCAGCCACGCTGCCGGCAACACTGCGCTGTCGGCTCTCAAGATAGGACACATAGGCCTGGACGGACTCGGCCTGGAACACGAAGCGGCGACCTTCGATGGGTCGCGTCGGGGCATAGCCGGCGACGCCACCGGCATAGCTGGCGGCAGGCTCACCGGCCAGTTGCACGATGTAAGTGCGGCGCTCGCTGGCAAAAGCCTGGCTGCTCAAGCCGGCAAACAAGGCCAGCGCGGCCAGGGAAACAGGACGTAGTTTCATGGGATGTTCCTCGGAGATCGGACGGGCGCGACGTTCAGGAGGCGCGACGACGGCGGGCAATGGCGCCCAAGCCTGCCAAGCCAAGACCCATCAGCAACCAGGATGAGGGCTCAGGCACGGCGGTCACATTGATGTTGTCGAGCGCGAACTGGCCCTTGTTCGAGGAGAAGGCCGAGCAACTGCCCTGCGCATTGCAGGCCAGACCATAGAAGATGACATTGGTGAATTGCTGCGTGGCGAACGCACCGCTGGTCGCATAGTTCTGGAAGCTGAACTCGCCGTTGGTCGGGCCGGAGAGATTGAACTGGGCCGTCATCGAGCCACCACCCACCTTGCTTCCCTGAACGCGGAGCAGCAGAGTGGTCGAGGGGAAGACCTCGCCGCCCGCGCCTACGAAGCTGGCATCAAAACCATTGAGCGAGAAACTGTTGCCACTGAGCGTGCCGAGCGCGAAGGCGCCATCATCTAGCGCCGTGAAATAGCTGGTCGAGTTGTTGCTAGGGCAGGCCACGCTGTAGCACATGGACGGGTCGGAGCCGTCGACGATGGCCCCGACCAAGTCGCCCGGCTGCGCCATCTCACTGTTCGAGAACGGAGCCAGCCAAAATCCGGACTGATAGAACTCGTCGCCATCGCCGAGGAAGGGAATTAAGCTTGCGAAGGGTGACTCCTCCAGGCCGTCGAAGGTGATCATGGCCGCGTTCGCAGCACCGGCGATCGCCATCGCTGCGCAGGCGACGGCTGTTTTCCAGAACATTTGCATCTTGAACCTCTTGCTTGAAACCAATGATGATGGTGTTGATTCGCACCGCGGTGTGGCATGCGACGAGGCCCCGGCGGTACCAGGGCTCGCGCTGTCGATCGTGATCGCTCCTGCCGTTCAACACCGAGTTCGGCAATCCACCCCGCTCCGTGTTGAGCGATGGATTCTGGCCGTGACAAATTCACTTGAAATCCCCACTTGCCCACCCCCGCAGGCTGGGGGGAGGCGGGTTTTCACGGGGCTGTCATCAAGTCCCGGACGGGACGGATCGGTTATAACGGCGCACTCGCCGCCGAGGCGGCGGGGTCAGGTTTTGCCACACCCTCGGCCGCACCAGCGCTGAACAGCCAGTCGCTGGCGCGGGAGGCTTCCTCGCCATCGGGGTTGATGCGCCGCAGCAGTGTCTGTTCGGCGCGACTGTGAACTGCGTGGAAACCCTGGGGATCGGTCGGTGCCGGCACCAATACCCAGTCCGGCTTGCCGGTCATCGGGTCGACATAGGCACGGCGCAGATGGTGGCGCGGCTTGATGCCGCGCCGGTCGACCAGCAAATCCTCAAAGCTGCGCGGATGGCTGCCGACCGCGCCGGTCGCTGCGCCCGCTGCGGCATCCTGGCCGGGCGCAGCCGGCACGCCAGCCTTCAGATAACTGGCGATCGCACGCGCGATCTCCTGGCCGCGGAACTCCAGTTCGCGCTCGCGCTCGCGCTGCGCCGCCGTGCTCCAGCTCTGGCCCAGCGCCGCCATCGCGGCGGCCGTGATCGCCACGAAGAACAGCATGCCCAGATAGGTAAAGCCCTGCGGCCGCCGGCTGCTACCAGTCCGCATAGAGCCGCCCATCGCTGGCGCGGCCGGCCGCGCCGCTGCGCACATCGTAGAGCTGGCCCTTGATCTGGGCGTCCGGCGGCGGCCCCAGCTCGACCCAGGCATCGCGCGCGCCGGCCACCGGGTCCTCCGGAATCTCGCGCAGATAGCGCGCGCTGGCCAGCTCCTCCAACGTGTCGGGGTAGCGCCCCTTGTCGGCGGCGAACTGGTCGATCGCGTCGCGCATCACCGTCAGCGAGCTGCGCAGCGCCGTCTCCTTGGACTTCTCCAGGCTCAGGAAATAGCGCGGCGCGGCGATCGAGGCCAGCAAGGCGACGATGGCCATCACGACGATCAGCTCGATCAGCGTAAACCCACGGCTGCGCTTCATCCTCGCCTCACCAATCCCTGTAGCGACTGCCGTCGAGCCCGCGGCGCTCGGACTGCGAATAGACATCGAAGACATCGCGCCCCGGGCGCGGCTCGTCGGGCGGGCTGTCGGCGGCGCGCAGGCCCCAGGTCTGCGCCGGCTCCAGCGTCGAGTCGGCAAAGGGGTCGCGCGGCAGGCGGCGCAGGAAATACAGCTTGCGACCCTCGGGCGATTTCGCATCGGGCACGCCGCGCACCAGGTCCATCAACTCCTGCGGGTAGCCGCTGTCCTCGGGGCTCAGCTGGATCTGCCCGGCCTCGGCCGCGCGCTTGTAGGCATCGAGCCCGCCACGGATCTGGCGCAGCGCCTCGCGCAGCTGGAACTCCTGGCTGCGCTGCACCGAGACCTGCAAGAGCGGCCGCGCCGCACCGGCCAGCACCGCCAGCATGGCCAGCACCACCAGCATCTCCATGAGCGTGAAGCCGCGAACGCGCATGGCGGTATCAGCGGGCAGCCTCAACAGCGACCATGCCCGTGCCATCCAGCCGCACCGGTGGTGTTTCGCCATTCAGGCCGGCAGCGCTGAGCGCGCCGACGCCGATATTGACGACCTGGCCGGCCGCCGCCGGCAGCACGCGCAGCACCAGCACCCGCTCGCCACGTGGCGTCAGCTCGAAGGGCAGGCGGCCGGTGGCGGCCGTGCCGGCACTGGCCTGGGCCGGCTGCAGCTTGCTCGGATCGAACTCGATCTCACCCTTCACCGAGAAGGCGCTGTCGTGCTTGAGCGTCACGCTGACGACGCCGCCGGCCGCCACCTGGGGCGTCACGTCCAGCTTCAGCGATACCTCGGCATCGGCCGCTGCCACCGGCGTCGCACTTGGCGTCGTGCTCGGCGCTGTGCTGACGGTGCCAGGTCTTGCGCCCCCCGACAGTCCGACGCCCGCGCGCGCCTCGTTGCGCATGCGGCTGCTGTAGGCGCCGGGCTGTGCATCGGTGCCGCCGGGCTGGCGGGTCAGGCCGGCATCGGGCAGGGCCAGATTGCGCACGATGCGCGGCGTGATCAGCAGCACCACCTCGGTCTTGTTGCGGGTGTCGGACTGCACACCGAACAGCCGGCCCAGCACCGGCAGACTCGACAGGCCCGGCAGGCCGGCCGCGCTGCGGCGGTCCTCGTCATTGATCAGGCCGGCCAGCACCTGGGTCTCGCCGTCGTTCAGGCGCAGCGAGGTGGAGGTCAGCCGGGTCCCGACCTGGTAGGCCTTGGAGCCGGACGGGCCCTCGACCTCGCGGATCAGATTGCTGACCTCCAGGCCGACCTTGATGATGACCTCGTTGTCCAGCTGTATCGTCGGCTCGACATCGAGCTTCAGGCCCACGTCCAGATAGGTCACCGAGGCCGAGACGCCGACATTGACCGCCGAGGTGGTCGTGAAAACCGGCAGCTTCTCGCCGATATGGACCTTGGCCTTCTCGCGGTTGCGCACCCGGATCTTCGGATTGGCCAGCAGATTGACATTGCCGCTATTGCCCTTGGCCTTGGCCACCAGGGCCGGGTTGGCGATGCTGGCGCGGAAGTTGTCGCGCTGGCCCAGCAAGACCTGGACCCCGGCGGCAACGCCCGGCAGGCCGTATTGCACCTGCTCGGGCCACTGCAGGCCCAGCTCGTCAACCCGGTTGCTGGCCAGCTCGATCACCTCGACCTCCAGCATCACCTCGGGCTCGGGCAGGTCCACTGAGGCGATCAGCTTCTCGACCAGGCGCATGACCTCGGGCGTGTCGCGCACCACCATCAGGTTCAGGCGCTCGTCGATATGGATGTCGCGCACCTTGGCGATGGTGCGCACCATGGCCTGCACCTGCTTGACGTCGGCATTGGTCAGGTAGAGCGTCCGGGTGATCAGCTCCTGGTGCTCGCGCTGCTTGCCCTGGGTGTTGGGGAAGATCAGCACCGAGCTGTCGTTGAGCAGCTTGCGGTCCAGCTGCTGGGTCGACAGGATCACGCGCATCGCTTCGTCCATCGAGACATTGCGCAGAAACACCGTCACCTTCGCATCGGCGCGCACATCCTTGTCGAACACGAAATTGACATTGCTGCTGCGCGCCAGCGCCTCGAAGACCTGGCGCAGCGGCGCCTCGCGGAACTCCAGCGTCACCGGCTTCTGGAAGGCCGCGCCGAGCTCGCCGGTCAGCGCCTCCAGCGGCCGCGCCTGGGCGATCTGGCTCAGCAGCAGGCGTGCGCCCGGATGGCTGGGTGTCTCGGCCACGATCTCATGGGCCAGCGCCTCGGCGCGCGTCAGCCGGTTTTCGCGCAAGTGCCGGCGTGCCTCGGCCAGCTTGCTCTCCTGGCTCTGGCCGCGGGCGATCTCGGCCTCGAACCAGGCCAGGCGCGGATGGCGCGGGTCGAGCTCGCGCAGGCGCTGCACCGCCTCGCGGGCCTCCTCCCAGCGGCCGGAAGCCCGCAGGCCCTCGATCTGCATCAGCAACCGCGCATTGAGCTGCTCGCGGGTGCGCATCTCGGCGGCGCGCAGCGCGGCGTCGGTGGGCGTCTGGCTCAGGGCTTTTTCCAGCACCGCATGGGCCTGGGGCAGCTGGTTGGTACGGGTCAGCTCCTCGGCCTCGCGCAGCACCGGGTTGGCACAGCCGGCCAGCGCCATGATCAGCAGCCAGGCAAGTCGGTGGGATCGCAGGGTGGACATCATGAGGGGCGGAAGGTGATGGTTTGAGGCTGCTGGCCGGGCAGCCAGAGCAGACCGAGTCCGTTGGGGCCGACGCGCTCGACCCGCCACTGGCCGTCGATCACATCGCCGGCCTTGGCATTGAGGCTGCGGTTGCCGGCCGACAGCAGGGCCTGGCTGACGCCGCCCTCCTCCAGTCGACCGATCAGCTGGTAAGGAAAGGCCGGGGCCACCGGTGCGGGCGCGGCCTCCGGGGGCGGCGCCGGGGCCGG